>CAYUME010000411.1:0-5154 GCA_964445475.1 uncultured Planctomycetia bacterium | reverse complement strand
GGGGGGCCTCGGCGGCCGGGGCGGCGCTCAGGGGGGGCGCGGCGACGGTGCAGGCCAGGGCGAGGAGGCGGGCGGGGCGCATGGCGGCTCTCCGATGCGGGACGCCCCGGATTGTAGCCCGGCCGGCCACGGGCGCAACGGAATCCGACCGGCCATGCATGGCGATCGTTATGGGTTGACGCCTGTGCGTCTCCGATATACTGTGATGCGGCTGCGGCATCGGGCGGGTTGCGGGCTTCGGCCGGAGGGATGTATGGCCTTGACCAGCCGGTTCACCCGCGCCACGAAGAAGCTGAATCTGCCGAAGAATTCGCAAGTCGAGCGGCACAAGGCCACCCTGGCGAAGCTGCTGGCCGCGATCCACCGGCTGCAGGAGGAGAACCGGGTCCTGCGGGAGCGCGTCGCGCTCCTCGAGAAGCGGGTCGGGAATCCGGCGGGCGGGACGGCGTGAGCCGATCGGGTGCTTTTTCGGAAGGACGCCATGACGAGATCGGCGCAGGCGGTTTTTGTCGCGGGTGCGTTGGGCGTGCTGTTCACGCTCGGGTGTCTTTTTGCGGGGTGCGGGGGCTCGCCGGCCGGCTCCGACGCCCGATCCGTCGGCCCCGCGACGCCCCAGGCGGTCTCGGCGATACGCATCGTGTACTGCGACTCCTGAGGGTACGAGGGGCAGGCCGCCAGGCTGGCGGCCGAGCTGAAGAAGGCGTTTGACGTCGAGGCGAAGCTGGAGGTCGACAACAGCGGGAAGTTCGACGTCTTCGCGGACGGGCAATCCGTCTTTTCGATGCAGAAGAGCGGTCGATTCCCCAAGCCGGGAGAGGTGACGGAGGCGATCCGGAAACGACGTTAGCGGGAGGATGTGACGCGGGGACGCGGTCCCGGTCGTGCCGCCCGGCCGAGCCATCCGTGAAGAGGGGGGCTGGAAGCCCCCCTCTTTTTTTCGGCGAGGGGCGTCCGGCTTCCGTTGTCGCCCGGCGTGACGGCACATCCCCCGACCGATAAGGCTTGCAATTCGCATCCCGCCGGCTACATTAATTCCTTCGCGTACGAGCCCTGTCGCGGGCGGGGGATCTCGCGACGTCCGGCCTTTCCGCGCGGGAATCTCACATGAGCCAATCGAGCCGGATCGTCTTCGTCCCCTGCGCGGCGTGCGGCAACCGCAACAGCATCCTCGATTACGACGCGACCCGGTCCTACCGGTGCTCGACCTGCGGCGCCGCGCTGACGCCTTCCGGCCGGGCCCCCCAGGCGGTCGATCTTCCCTCCGCCGTGGACCTCGCCGCGTCGACCGAAGGGGTGCCCTTCTGGTCGGTGGCGGGCGGCGCCCCTCTCCCGCGACCCGCCTCCCCCTCCGCTGGCGGCGACACGATCCGCCTGGCGCCCTTCGGGAAGTACACCCTGATCCGGGAGCTCGGCCGGGGCGGGATGGGCTTCGTCTACGAGGCGCTCGATACGCAACTCGACCGCCGCGTCGCCCTCAAGATGCTCTACACGAGCCCGAACGCGGACCCGAAGGAGGCGTTGCTCGACGAGGAACGGTTCCTTCGCGAGGCCAAGTTGAGCGCGAGCCTTCCCAAGCATCCTCACCTCGTCAGCGTCTACGAGTCCGGCGTCATCGACGGGCGGCGCTATCTCGCGATGGAGCTCATCGACGGCCAGCCGATGTCCGCCTGGCGGCGCCTGGGGTCGGTCACGCTTCGCCAGCAGGTCGCGCTTCTCCGCGACGTGGCGCAGGCCGTCCACCACGCGCACGAGCACGGGATCGTCCACCGCGACCTCAAGCCGCAGAACATCCTGGTGGACGCGAAGAACCAGCCGAACGTGACGGACTTCGGCCTGGCCAAATCGGTGGGGACGCGGGCTGCGCTTTCGTTGACGGCCTCCGGCATGGTCGTCGGCACGCCGTCCTACATGAGTCCCGAGCAGGCCCAAGGGCTCTCCACGATCGACCGCCGGTCGGACATCTACGCGATGGGAGTCCTCCTTTATGAGATCCTGACCGGACAGCTGCCGTTCACCGGGCAGTCGCCGGTGGACATCCTGATGAAGGTCTTGCGCGACCCGCTGGTGCCCCCCTCCACGGCCGTGCGGACGCGGCGCCCGGAGGGCGCTGCCGCCCCGGCACCGGACCGCGTCCCCTCGGCTGTCATCCACGCCGTGGTCGATCCGGGGCTCGAGGCCGTCTGTCTGAAGGCGATGGCGCGCGAGCCGGCTCAGCGCTATGCGACGGCGCAGGCCTTCGCGGAGGACCTGACCGCGTGGCTGAAGGGCGACCCGGTGGGGGCCCGTCCGCCCGCCGTGTGCCGGCCGCGGTCCCTGCCCGGGGGGTGGGCGGCCGCGGGAGTCCTGGCGGCCGTGGCGGCGGCGCTCGGCATGTACTGGGCGACCCGTCCCCCGCGTTCGCCCGGTGCCGTCCCGCGCGCGGCCGGCTCCCCTCCCGAGGCGGCTGCGGCCCCCGCGGTTGCGAAGCATCCTGCGCCGGCCCCCGACACCTGGTGGCCGCTCTTTCGGGACCTTCAGCGGGCGCTGGCGCCGGATGACTTCGAGCCGACACGGGCTGAGGCGCTGCTGGCCCGCGCCCGCGCGGAGCACCCCGGCCGCTCGGCCGAGATCGACGACCTGGTGGACGCGGAATACCGTGGGGTGACCCGGGACCTGGAGGGGATTGCCCGCGACCGATGGCTCGTCGAGCAACCGCGCATCCGCCGGGTCCGGGCCTGGCTCGCGTTCATGAAGAAGCCCCTCGACGTTGCGGACCGCATCCTCGCCTGGCGGGGCGTCTGTGCGGTCACGCTGAACGTCCACCCCTACGCGGAGGTCCGGGGCCCGCTCGTGGAGGGGATGGCCTCCGAAGACCGGTTCACGCCGCTCCGGCTGCACGGCGCCGCGATCGCGGGGGGTCGGATCGAGCTGGTGCACCCGGACCACGGCGCGCGGACCCTTTCGCTGGACGGCCTGGAAGACGGGAAGGCCTATGTGGTCGACGGCGACTGGTCGGATCCGGACGGCCTCACGTTGCGAGGCGAACGATGACCCTCCCGTCCTCCGCTTGTATCCGGCATCTCCTCCGGGCCTTCGCGGCGCACGGGCGGTTCCTCCTCGCCGCTCTTCTTCTCCTCTCCCCCGCCGCCGCCCAGGACTTCCAGATCGGGGCCCGGGCCAAGGGGATGGGCGGGAGCTACACCGCCTTCGGGGACGACCCCGTCTCGATCTGGACCAATCCGGCCGGTCCCGCCGCCCAGCCGACTCAGCTGGCGCTCACGTACCAGAGCTTCACGCAGTACGAGTTCGACGAGGTCGGCATGCAGATCTCGCCGGGGGTCGTGGGGAAGCCCGAATCGGGGCTGCTCGACCCCCCGATCTCGCCCGCCTTCTTCGGTCTCGTCGCCCAGGTGGGGACGGACGACCTGGACCTGGCCCTCTCCCTCGCCTACGTGCGGCCGTTCCAGATCAAGTACGTCTATTACTTCGACGACCCCGGCCTCGGGGACCTCCTGACCCAGACCGACCAGCAGTTCTCCCGGATCCGCGTGGGGTTCGCGGCGGGGAAGGCCCTGTCGAAGGACTCGCCCTTCCTCACCCGGCTCTCCGCCGGGGTGGCGGTGGACTACGTCTACAGCTCCTATGCGGAGATCGACCAGTCGCCGGACCCGGCCTCCGAGTCGCTGATCTACAAGGACAGCGCGTCGGCGCCCGGCTTCGGCGTCGGTCTGCTGGCCACGGTCTACGAGACCGACGCGTTCATGGCGGATCTGGGGGTCGCCTACAACTCGGCGGCCGATTTCGACTTCGCCCTCGACAACGCCATCTTCCCCGTCTGGGACTGGCCGGCCCTCGCGTCCGCCGGGCTGGCCTTCTACCTGGGCGAGGGGTACCCGCTCCGTCTCACGCTCGACGTCCAGTGGATCGGGTGGAAGGCGGCCGTCGGCGAGCCGGACCCGGGGATGACGCGGTTCGAGGACACGCTGTCGTACGCGGTGGGGGGCGAGTACCGTCTCCGGCTGGACGCGGAGAAGTACTGGCTCTTCACCCGGGCGGGGCTCAAGTCGCTCGACACGCCGTGGGGGGACGACGACCGCCTGCCGGCCGTGGGGCTCAGCGAGCTGCGGATCGACACCCGCGGCGACCGCATGCTGATCCTGTCGCTCGGCGCCGGGTTCTACTGGTCCCGCAAGAACGCGGACGGCGAGACGCGACTCTCGGGGATCGACCTGGCGGTCGAGCTCTTCGGGGACGCGCCGTTCCTGATCGGGCTGAGCTACACGTACCAGTTCGACTGATCCGGGGACGCAGCCGGGCGGCGGATGTCGCGAGGGGAATGGGCTGTTGGGGAACGCCGAGGGACTCCGGGGACGGCCTCTTTCAGGTGCAGACGATGGCGGCGCTGGCTTATTGCACAAGACGCCCTTCGGCACGTCCTGGCGTCCTCGGCGGTTCCTTCTTCCGGAGCCGCCGCGCCTGGGTTGCGCTGGTCCTGGCGTCCGTTGCCGCCCTCCCGGCCGCGGCGCAGGCGCCGGAGGTCCGTCTCAAGGAGACCGACTACCAGGAGGGGTACGCCGCGGCGGTCGAGCTCTGCGAAGCGGCGGAGCGCCTCTGGGCGGACGATCCCGCGGGGACGCGCACGCGCATCGAGACGCAGGTGCTCGCCCGGCCGCCGGAGCACGTCGAGGTGACGCTGGTCATCATCTATGCGCGCGGGATCAACAAGGGGGAGGAGAAGGAGCGGCACGCGTTCCATCCGCACCGGCTGGCCGGCCGGTGCGCGCTGGCGGCGGGCGACCCGGCGGGTGCGGTGGCGCACTTCGAGAAGGCCGCGGGGTGCGGGGCGCTGCTGGACGAGGCGCGGGCGGCCCTCCGGGCCCGGGAGGCGGCGGCGGCCCTTCCGGACATCCCCGCCTTCCTCGCACAGCACGATTTCGCCGGCGCGCTCGAGGCCCTCCGGAAGGATCGCGCGCGGCTCGGCGACCGGGCTCCCGCCCTCCAGGAGGAGATCCGCCGCGCGGCCGAGTCCCGGCAGCGGGAGGGTGCCCGGGCGGTGGCCGCGGCGCTCCCGCGCCTCGACGAGGCGGGGTTCCGGTCGGAGACGGTGGCGCCGTTCCGGCACGACTACCGGCACCACCGGACGGGAGAGGACAACGGAGACGCCCACCTCAAGCG
>CAYUME010000410.1:0-5166 GCA_964445475.1 uncultured Planctomycetia bacterium | reverse complement strand
CGCCTGCGCGTCGACCGTGCACCCGACCTACGAGGCCCCCCCCCCCATGAACGCGACCCCGACCCTCTGGTACGCCCGTCCGGTCGAGGCCTGGGAGGACGCCCTCCCCGTCGGGAACGGCCGCCTCGGCGCCATGGTCTTCGGGAAGACGGACGAGGAGCGCATCGCGCTCAACGAGGAGTCGCTCTGGTCCGGCGGCCCCTATGCCCAGACCGTGAAGGGCGGGGCGAAGGCGCTCCCGGAGATCCAGAAGCTCGTCTTCGAGGGGCGGTTCACCGAGGCGCACAAGCGGTTCGGCCGCCACCTGATGGGCTACCCGGTCGAGCAGATGAAGTACCAGGCCCTCGGCAACCTGGTGCTGCGGTTCCCGAAGGGGGGCGAGGCCCGGGAGTACCGGCTCGAGCTCGACCTGGACCAGGCCGTCGCCCGCGTGCGCTACGAGCGGGACGGCGTCCGATTCACCCGCGAGGTCTTCGCCAGCGCGGTCGACCCGGTCCTCGTGGTGCGGCTCTCGGCCGACCGGCCCGGAAGCGTCTCGTTCGCCGCCGAGCTCCGCGGCGAGCGCAACAACGCGCACTCCAACTACGCCACCGACTACTTCCGGATGGAGGGGGAGGGACCCGACGGGCTTCGGCTGAGCGGCAAGTCCGCGGACTACCTCGGCGTCGCGGGAAGGCTCCGCTACCTGGCCCGCCTGAAGGCCGTGCCGGACGGGGGGCGCGTGATGGTGGAGCAGGAGACCCTGTCGGTCTCGGGCGCGGACGCGGTCACCCTCTACCTGGCCGCGGCGACGAACTTCGTGACCTACAAGGACGTCAGCGCCGACCCGGAGGAACGGGTGGCGGCGGCGCTCCGGGGCATCGCGGGGAAGCCCTACGCGGCGGTCCGCGAGGCCCACGTCCGCGACCACCAGGCGCTCTTCCGGCGCGTCTCCGCCGACTTCGGGACGACGCCGGACGCGCTCCGGCCCACCGACGAGCGGCGGAAGCGCTTCGACGGGGCCAACGACCCGGCCCTCGCCGCGCTCTGCCTCCAATACGGGCGCTACCTCCTCATCGTCTCCTCGCGGCCGGGGACGCAGCCGGCCAACCTGCAGGGGATCTGGAACGCCTCCCAGAACCCCTCGTGGGACTCGAAATACACCACGAACATCAACACGCAGATGAACTACTGGCCGGCCGAGGTCGGCAACCTGGGCGAGTGCGCGGAGCCGCTCTTCCGCATGATCCGGGAGCTGACCGACCAGGGCGCCGACGTGGCCCGCGAGCATTACGGGGCGCGGGGCTGGGTCCACCACCAGAACACGGACCTCTGGCGCGTGGCCGCCCCCATGGACGGACCCCAGTGGGGCGCGTTCACGACGGGCGGCGCCTGGCTCTGCATCCACCTCTGGGAGCACTACCTCTACACGCGCGACCGGGCGTTCCTGAAGGAGGCCTACCCGCTCCTCCGCGGCTCGGCCGAGTTCTTCCTCGACTTCCTCGTCGAGCACCCTGCGACGAAGCGCCTCGTCACGAACCCGTCCACCTCGCCCGAGAACTTCCCCGTCCGTCCGGGTGACCCGCCGTTCTTCGACGAGGTCACGGCCGGGCCGTACCCGGGGACCACGATCTGCGCCGGGTCGACGATCGACCTGCAGATCCTCCACGACCTGTTCGGGGCCGTCGCCGCGTCGTCGGAGATCCTCGGCGAGGACGCCGCCTTCCGGGGGAAGGTCCTGGACGCGCGCGCCCGCCTGGCCCCGATGCGGATCGGGCGGCGGGGCGACCTCCAGGAGTGGATGGAGGACTGGGACCAGCGGGAGAAGAGCCACCGACACATCTCCAACCTGTACGGCCTCTTCCCGGGAAGCCGCATCAGCCCGCGGAAGACGCCGGACCTGGCCCGGGCGTGCGCCGTGGTGCTCGACCAGCGGGGCCTCGAGGGGAACGGGTGGGCGTCCGCCTGGAAGATGGCCTGCTGGGCGCGGCTTCTGGACCCCGACCGGGCCCTGGAGAATTTCCGGCATTACATACGCCAGTACACGACCGGCAGCCTCTTCGCCATCTGCGCCAAGAGCCTGCAGGTGGACGGCGCCTTCGGCGTCGCCGCGGCGGTTCCGGAGATGCTGATGCAGTCCCACGAGGGGGAGATCCACCTGCTGCCCGCCCTCCCGCGCGCGTGGCCGAAGGGGGAGGTGCGTGGCCTCTGCGCCCGCGGCGGCTTCGAGGTGGACCTGGCGTGGGAGGACGGCCGCCTCGCCTCCGCGCGGATCGCGTCCCGCCTCGGCGGCCCCTGCCGGCTCCGCGCCGGGCGCCCCGTCCTCGTCCGCTGCGAGGGCCGGCCGGTGGACGCGACCGCGCCGGAGGCGGGCGTCGTGGCGTTCGAAACGGCCCCCGGCGGCGTCTACGCGATCGCGGTCCCGTAAGCCAGCTTCTCCACTCAGGATGCCCGGCATGAACCGACCGACGACGCGCCGCGCGACGGGCCTCGCCGCCGCCGTCCTGGCGGCATCCCTCCTCCCCGGCGCCCCGGCTCGCGCCGCCGAGACGCCCGAGCCCCCCAAGCCGGCGGCGCACACGGACCGCACCGTGGAAGGCTGGACGGTGCGCGTGGACAACCGGCTCCTGGAAGGGCCGGACGCGGAGCTCGGCGCGGCCGCCCTGAAGATCCTGGACGCCCGCCTGGCCGACATCGCCCGCCTCGTGGCCCCGGACCGCCTCGCGAAGCTGCGGGAGGCGCCGATCTGGATCGACCGCACCCATGGCAGGCTCAAGCCGGCGCAGTACCACCCGAGCGCAGGCTGGCTCCGCGACAACGGTTTTTCGACCGAGCTCGCGAAGTGCGTCCACATCCCCGACGCGGCGGGCTTCGCGTCGGCCCACCACCAGCACCGCCAGCCGTGGAGCACGCTCCACGAGCTGGCGCACGCCTACCACGACCGCGTGCTCGGCTTCGAGGAGCCGCGCATCAAGGCGGCCTGGAAGCAGGCCGTGGAGAGCAAGCGGTACGACAGGATCCTCCTGATCGACGGACGGGAGACCCGGCACTACGCCCTGACCGACCCGAAGGAGTTCTTCGCCGAGATGACGGAGTCCTATTTCGGCATGAACGACTTCTATCCCTTCAACCGGGCGGAGCTGCTGCGCGAGAACCCGGAGGTCCACGCGCTGCTCGCCGAGATCTGGGGGCCGGTGCCCGACCCGGCGAAGGCGCACGGTGCGCGGCGGGACGGCGGGAGGACCGACGGCGCTGCACCGCCGGCGACACGCTAGCGCGGCCGGCGGGAGCCGGCTGTCGTTTTTCGACTCACGTCTGTCGCCGCTTCCGCCGTCGGGTCGGATCCCGACAGGGCACACGATATCCGTGCGCGAACGACGGTCCGGCCGAAACCGAGGACGCGCGACCCCGGTTCCCGAACAGGAGGCCCGATATGTCCATCACGCCAGGGAGGATCGCCTTCGCTGCCGCCGCGGGGCTGCTCCTCCTTCCCGCCTCCCCGTTGTCGGCGGCCAAGCCGGCCGGGACGGCCAACCCGGACCTCACCCGGGGCGACACGATCCCCAAGGACGCGGACCACGACTGGACACTCGGGGCCACCGGGGCCCGCGGGTGGATGTTCTGCGACAAGCTCTGCACGACCGACGCCCGGCAGGTCGCGGTCACGCAGGTGGAGAAGGGCTCCCCCGCCGACGGGGTCCTCGCGGTCGGCGACGTGATCCTCGGCGTCGGCGGCAAGCCGTTCTCCTTCGACCCGCGCACCGAGCTGGGCCGGGCGCTCACCGCGGCCGAGTCGGAGGCCGGGGGCGGCCGGCTGCCGCTGACGCGCTGGCGGGCCGGCCAGACCGCCGAGGTGGTCGTGAATCTGCCGGTCCTCGGCACCTACAGCGCCACCGCGCCCTACGACTGCCCGAAGTCGAAGCGCATCCTCGAGCAGGGGTGCAGGGCCCTGGCCCGGCAGGTCTCGGAGCCGTCCTACAAGCCGCATCCCATCCCGCGGTCCCTCAACGCCCTGGCCCTGCTGGCCAGCGGCGACCCCGCGTACCTCCCCCTGGTGCGCAGGGAGGCCCAGTGGGGATCCGGCTTCACGGCCGACGGCATGCAGACCTGGTCCTACGGCTACGTCATGATGATGATGGCCGAATACGTGGCGGCGACCGGCGACACGTCGGTCCTGATGGGCCTGCAGCGCCTGGCGATCGAGGCGGCGAAGGGCCAGAGCATCGTCGGCTCGTGGGGCCTCGGCGTCGCGGAACCGGTCGGGCGGCTCGGGTGATACGGCATGATGAACTCCCCGGGCGTCCCCCTGACCATCGGTCTGGCGATGGCCCGCGACGCGGGCGTGAAGGACATGGAGGTGGGCCGCGCCGTCGAGCGCAGCGCCCGCCTCCTCCGGTTCTACGTCGGCAAGGGGGCGATCCCGTACGGCGACCACCACCCCTGGATCCAGACGCACGAGGACAACGGCAAGTGCGGGATGGCCGCGGTCCTGTTCAACTGCCTCCAGGAGAAGAAGGCCGCCGAGTATTTCTCGCGGATGAGCGTCGCCTCGCACGGCGCGGAGCGGGACTGCGGCCACACCGGGAACTTCTTCAACATCCTCTGGGCGGTGCCGGGCGTGGCGCTGTCGGGCCCGGACGCCACCGGGGCGTGGATGCGGGAGTTCGGCGGCTGGTATTTTGACCTGGCGCGGCGCTGGGACGGGACGTTCCTCCACCAAGGCCCCCCGGAGATGAGACCGGACAAATACAAGCGATGGGACAGCACCGGGGCCTATCTCCTGGCCTACGCGATGCCCCTGAAGAAGATCTACCTCACCGGCAGACGGCCGCCGATCGCCCCCCAGCTCGATGCGGCCGCGGCCGAGTCGCTGATTCTCGACGGGCGCGGCTGGAGCAACAAGGACCGCAACGGCGCCTACGACGCGATGAGCCAGGACGAGTTCCTCGCGCGTCTGGGCAGTTGGTCGCCGACCGTCCGGGAGCGGGCGGCCATGGCCCTGGTCCGCCGCAAGGCCGACGCGGTGCCGGCGCTGATCGGGATGCTGGAGGCGCCCCGCCTCGAGGCGCGCTACGGCGCCTGCCAGGCGCTCGCCGCATACAAGGCCGCCGCGGCCCCGGCGGTGCCGGCCCTGATGAAGGCCTTCCGCCACGAGGATCTCTGGCTGCGCGTCAAGGCCGCCGAGGC
>CAYUME010000409.1:0-5172 GCA_964445475.1 uncultured Planctomycetia bacterium | reverse complement strand
GGGTAGTTCCCGTCCGGCCCGGGCTTCGTCGGCGGCTCCATGTCGAGCCGGGTCTCCGCCGGGCGCGGCCCGAAGCTGAAGTCCGATTGCGCCACCTGGTCCCACGTCACCGGCTGGCCGGTGTAGCAGGCGACCTGGCCCATGACGGCGATGTGGGTGCTCTTGATCATGTAGTCGCCGGAGTTGACGGGCTTGCCGGTGCGGATCGCGTCGAAGAGGCGGTCGTGCTCGATCTGGTAGGGGTTGCCGCCCTTGCCGGCGAACTTCCACTTCGTCTCGCCTTCGATGGAACCGGCGAAGAGGTTCGCGCGCCCCTTGGTGCCGAAGACGAGCGAGCTGTACTCGCCGTAGCACTTGTTCTGGGTCCGGCAGTTCGCGTACATCCGGGCACCGTTGGCGTAGTGGTAGACGACGGCGTGGTGGTCGAACATGTCGCCGTAGACCTCGCCGAAGGAGGCGGAGCGACCGGCCACCCCGTGGCACCGCTCCGGCGTCGCGCCGTTCATCGCCCAGGTCGCCGTGTCGACGTTGTGGACGAGGGACTGGATGACGTCGTCGCCGGAGAGCCAGCAGAAGTGGTACCAGTTGAAGAAGTGGTACTCGATCTCCGAGAGGCCCTCCTTGCGCCGGACCAGCTGGTAGGGGGCGCGGAGGAAGTTCTCCTCGATGGAGACGATCTCGCCGATCGCCCCGTCGTGGATGCGCTTGACGGTCTCCTCGACGGCCGGGTTGTGGCGCCACTGGAGGCCGGACATGAGGCTGAGCTTCTTCTCCTTCGCCAGGGCGCACGCCTCGGCCATCACGCGGAGGCCGGCCGCGTCGATGCCGTGGGGCTTTTCGACGAAGACGTGCTTGCCCGCCTCGATCGCGGCCTTGGCGTAATAGGGGTGGAACTTCGAGGCGCAGGCGATGGTGACGGCGTCGCAGCTGTCGATGACCTTCCGGTAGCCGTCGAGGCCGGTGAAGAGGTGGTCCTTGTCGGCGGCGACCTGGTCCTTCTTGACCTTCTGGAGGCGGCCGAGACAGGCCTGGGCGCGCTCCGCGAAGATGTCGCACATCGCGACGAGGCGGACGTCCTGGCCGGTGCTGAGGGCCTGCTCGGCGGCGCCGGAGCAGCGCCCGCCGCAGCCGATCATGCCGAGGCGAATGTAGCCGGTGCCCTGGGCGTGGGCGTAGCGGGACACGTCGAGCGAGGCCAGCGTGGCGGCCGAGGCCGCGGCGGCGGATCCCTTCAGGAAGTCGCGTCGGCTCCCCTGCGCGTTCGTCGACATGGTCGCTCCTCCAAGGAAAGGTCCCGGAACGGGATCGCCGCCGGTGCCGCATCGACCGGCACCGGGGTCTATGCCTCCTCGATGACCTCCAGCCCCAGCGCCCGGGCGAGCTCCACGAGCGGTCCTTTCACGTCGCCGTAGACGGTCACGCGGTGCCAGCCGAACCGGTCCCACTGGTCGAAAAGCTTGCCGACGTCGCCCTTCACCTCGCCGACCAGCTGCGTGCGGCAGCCGTGGTCGCTGTCCAGGTTGCCCGCCGCCCGGGCCTGGTGGATAACCATCTGCTTCCGCCCGACGTGGGTGCGGAAGGAGGTGGTCAGGTAGCCCTCGGGCAGGAAGGACTGCGCGCAGGTGCCCCGCGGGTCGCGGTTGTGCAGCGTCCGAATGCGGAAGCGGTTCGCCGCGCCCTGCGGGCCGAAGACCTTCGTCATCGCCATGCAGTGCGCGTAAACGATCCGGTTCCTCGACGTGTCGAGCGCCGGGTCGGAGACGTACCCGGGCCGGCCCGTCAGGATCCGCGCCATCAGGGAGCTGACCGTGTCGTCCGGCATCGCCTCGCAGACCCCCTGGCCGCCGTCGTCCATGATCTGCATGAAGCCGAGGCAGGGGTACGCGGGCAGCTTGCCGGCGTTGAACCCGCCCAGGCAGTTCATCGTCAGGCTGTCGGTCCCGTGCTGCTTCATCACCCGGAGCATGGCCAGGTACATGGCGCCGGCCTTGGCGATCCACTCCGGCGTCGGCTCGACGACCTGCTCGGCCTGCCCGGTCCACCGGCGCCCCCACGCGGCGGCCTCGTCGCGGTCCGCCGCCCCGTACGCCGCCTGGAACTCCTCGAACCCGACGTGGATCCCCTTGGCTCCCAGGAAGTCCGTCTCCTGCCCCGGCTTCCCGGCGCCGACGATCAGGAAACGCGACGCCTGGAGCCGCTTCACGCACGCGCCGGTCTCTGCCAAGGGGACGGGGTCCCGCGCGCACGCCGTCCCGGCCGTGGCGGCGAAGGTCCGGCGGTACGTTGCCTCGCACGCCTCCGCGAACGCGGCGGGCGTGACGCCGGGTTTCTTGACGTCGGCGAAGCGGCGGGCGACCGCCACCAGGTCGGCAGCGCGGGTCGTCGAGACCCGCCCCACGGGGATGCCCTGCCGGTGCAGGCCGCTGGTCGTGCAGAGGAAGGTGCCGCAGCCGCCGAGAAATTCGTCGGCCACGAGGAACGGCTTGCCCAGCTTGCCGATCTCCCCCAGCACGCGGCCCAGCCCCCAGTTGAGCGTCACGACGTACGCCAAGCAGCCGTCCACCGAGTCCGCCAGCGCGACCGCCTTCCGGGCGTCGTCGGGCTTCGCGACGACGACGGGAACGAACTCGACCGCCGGGCAGCCCTCCCGGAGAAGGCCCTGGATCTCCCGCTCTCGGGCGGCCGTGTCGTACCCCGGGTACGGCCAGATCTCCCGTTCGGCGCTGTTGGAGAGGAAGACGAGGGCGACGCGTACCCGCCCGCCCGTCGGTATCTCCTCCTGCTCCGCCGTCGGCGCGCAGCCAGCGGTGGAAACCGCAGCGGCCGACGCGCAACCCGCGAGAAACCCCCGCCGGCTCACGCCGTGCCCGCACCCGGAACAGCAGCCGTGAAGCGGCGCGTCGGACGCCCCCGGGAATCTGCGACGCGAAGCGGGGTTTGTCATGGGGGCTTTCCTTACTCGTCCTCGTTCCTGTCCTCGTACTCGTGATCCGTACTCGTATCCCGCACTTGTACGCGTACGTCGTACTCGGCTGTCCCCTCCCGCCCTCACAGCAATCGCGTGACCCCCGGTACCGGGATCGGGTAGTTCCCGTCCGGCCCCGGCTTCGTCGGCGGCTCCAGGCCCTCCTTCACGGCGTCCCACGCGGGCCCGAATCCGAACTCCGACTTCGTCATCTGGTCCCACGTCACCGGCTGGCCGGTATAGCAGGCAACCTGACCCATCACGACGACCCGGGTGGAGGGGACCATATAGTCGCCGTCGTTCACGACCGTCCCGGCGCGGATCGCGGCGAAGAGCTCGTCCTGCTCGACCTGGTGCCCGTCCTTGCCGATCCCCGTCTTCCACGCCGCGCCTCCCCCCTCGATCGAGCTGTCCGCGTACTCCGTGATGCGGCAGCGGCCCTTCGTGCCGAGGATGAGGGAGGAGTAGTCGGCGTGGCACTTGTTGCGGGTGCAGCAGTTCGCGTAGACGCGCACGCCGTTCGGGTACCGGTAGACGATGCTGTGGTGGTCGAACATGTCGCCGTAGACCTCGCCGAAGGAGGTGGAGCGCCCGCCGAGGCCGTGGCACGTCGCCGGGGTCATCCCCTTGAGCGCCCACGTGGCCCGGTCCATGTTGTGGGCGAGCGACTGGATGACGTCGTCGCCGGAGAGCCAGCAGAAGTGGTACCAGTTGTAGAACTGGTAGAGGAGCTCGCCCTGGCCGGGCTGGCGGCGGACGAGGTTGTAGGGGGCGCGGAGGAAGTTCTCCTCGATGGCGACGATCTCGCCGATCGCGCCGTCGTGGACGCGCCGGATGGCCTCCCGGACGCCGGGCGTGTAGCGGCTGTGCAGGCCGGAGACGAGGCAGCGCTTCTTTTCCTTCGCGATCGCGCAGGCGGCCTCCAGGGCGCGGCACCCCGCGGCGTCGATGGCGTGCGGCTTCTCGACGAAGACGTGCCTCCCGGCTTCGATCGCGGCCCGGGCGTAATAGGGGTGGAACTTCGAGGCGCAGGCGATCAGGACGACGTCGCTGCAGTCGATGACCTTCCGGTAGCCGTCGAAGCCGGTGAAGGCGCGGTCGGGGGGCACGTCGACCTGGTCGGGCTTGGCCTTCTTCAGGTAGCCCAGCTTGGCCCGGACGCGCTCCTCGAAGACGTCGCACGCCGCGACGAGGCGGACGTCGGCCCCGGTGTTCATCGCCTGCTCGGCCGCGCCGGTGCACCGCCCGCCGCTGCCGATCATGCCGACCTTGATGTATCCCGAGCCCTGCGCGTGGGCGAAACGGCTCACGTCGAGGGAGGCGAGCGTCGCGGCGGCGGACGTCTTCAGGAACGCGCGGCGCGTGGCGGGCTGCCCCATGGAGGCCTCTCCCTCTTGCTCGTGCTGGAAATCGGCCGCCCCGCGCGCCTTCCTCTCTCACAAGGCCCACGGCGCCCGCATCGGCCGCGCGAGCATGGCGTTGGCCGTGTCGTCGCCCGCGAACCGCCCGGCGTCCCAGTCCCAGGTCAGGGGCCGCCCGACGCGCGTGGCGATGTCCGAGAGGATCGTCAGCGTCGTGGCCGCGTGCCCCGCCTCGACGGGGCTCACCGGGTCGCGGCGCGTCCGCACGCAGTCGAGGAAGTTCTGGTGGTGGTTGTGGGACTCGTAGAGGTGGACGTCCTCCGGCTTGAGGCGGACGCCCAGGAGCGAGGCGGGCTCCGCCCGGATGCCGCCGCGGACGACGTGCACCCAGCCCTGGTCGCCGATGAAGCGGACGCCGTGCTCGCGGTGCTTCTCGTCGGTGTAAAGCAGCCGCACGCCGTCGTGCGTCGCCGCATCGACCTGCCAGTGGACCGACGTGTTCGCGAGCCCCTCCGCCGGGAACTCGGCCAGCCCCGCGATCCGCAGCCGCTTCTGCGCGAGGGACGGGCAGCCCCATGCCGCGATGTCGATGTGGTGGACGCCCCACGACCCGATCCACCCGATGCAGTAGTCGTAGACGAAATACCAGTTGTAGCTGCACTTGATGTCGTTGTACGGCGACCAGGGGGCCGGGCCGAGCCACATCTCGTAGTCGATGTCCGGCGGGGCGGGCTTCGGCTCGGCCACCGGCAGGCTGCGCCCGCCGGGCACGCCCACCTTCACCGTGTGGACCTTGCCCAGGAATCCGTTGCGGGCCAGCTCGCAGGCGAAGCGGAACTTGCGGTC
>CAYUME010000408.1:0-5189 GCA_964445475.1 uncultured Planctomycetia bacterium | reverse complement strand
CCAGACCTACCCCACCGCCAAGGAGTACGAGGACTGGGCCCAGAAGCAGCACGACGACGCCGTCAGCCAGCTGCTCAACGAGATGAACAAGACGATGCGCAGCGCGAAGAACGACAACGACCGGGCCTCGGCGATCTTTTTCCTGGCCCAGTCCCCGCTTCGCGACGAGAAGATCCTCGTCAAGATCCGCCAGTACATGACCGCCGGCTCCGAGCTGGTCCGGGGCGAGGCGATCGGGTACGTCGCCCTCTACAAGGACGACAAGGACGCCGCCCGCTCCCTGCTCAACGCCCTCGACGCGAACCGGGCGAACGACAAGCTGGTCGAGAAGATCCTGGCCGCGATCACGAAGATGCCCGTCGACCCGTGGGCCGAGTCGAAGTTGATCGGGTATGCGGCGGACGACGACCCCCGCGTCGCCGCCCTGGCCGTGCGGGCCCTGGCCGAGCAGGGAACCTCCCGCTCGGTCGAGCTGATGCTGCGCCTCTATGCCCAGCTCGAGAAGGAGAAGAAATCCGACCTCCGCGACGACGCCAAGAAGAAGCTGGACAACAAGGTGAAGTATCTCGAGCCGGCGCTCAAGGACGCCCTCGGCAAGATGGCCGGAGAGAAGAAGGAGTCCTACGAGGACTGCCTGCGCTGGTGGACCGAGAACCGGTCCGGATACAAGTCCCCGGCCGAGCGCGAGCGCGAGCAGGAGCTCAAGCGCGAACGGGAGGCGCGGCTCCGCGAAAAGGAGGAGGAGGAGAAGGCCAAGCTGGAGGCCGCCAAGCCCAAGCCTCCGCCGGCCGCCGTCGGCGACGGCACGGGGCTCGCGGGCGCGTACTATGCCGGGACCGATTTCCGGGATCTCAAGCTCTCCCGCGTGGACGCGACCGTCAACTTCGACTGGGGCGACAACAGCGGCCCGGACCCCGCGCTGGGCAACGACAACTTCTGCGTCCGATGGACGGGGAAGCTCCTGCCCCAGTATTCGGAGACCTACACCTTCCACGTCTTCACGGACGACGGGTGCCGCCTCTGGATCAAGGGCCAGAAGATCATCGACGCCTGGCGGGACAAGGGCGCCGACGAGGTCACGGGCACCCTCGAGCTGACCGCGGGCCAGACGGTCGACATCAAGTTCGAGTATTACGAGCGGGGCGGGCTGGCCACGGCCAAGCTCCTCTGGTCCTGTCCCAGCACGTCCGTCGAGATCATCCCCAGCACGCAGCTCTTCCCGGGCGCATTGAAGCAGGTCCCCGCCGCCGGCGTGGCGGCTAACCCGGCGAGTCCCCCCGTCGCGCCGACGCCCGGCGACGGCGGCTCGAAGCCCCCCCCCGCATCCAAGCCGCCCGAGCCTCCCAAGCCGTCGAACGTGGCCGTCAACGGCGGGTTCGAGACCAACGACCTCTCCGGGTGGACGGTCTTCGGCGGAAACATCCTGGTCATCAACGCGTCTCCCCAGGAAGGGGCCTTCGCCACCCAGATGGTCGGCGCCAACGGCATGTATATGTCCCAGCCCATCACGACCCTGATCGAGGTCGGGAAGACCTACGCCGTCACGGCCTGGGTTCGCATCGTCCCCGGCGAGGGGGGGCGCGTCGGCATCGACCGGCTCCGCGTCTCCAAGACCGGCGATCTCTCCAATGCGGACTTCGGCGAGTCGACGGCCGATGCGGAGAAGCTGAACGAATGGCAGAAGCTGGAGGTGAAGCGCGCGATCACCGCCGAGGACATGTCGGGTCCCGTCTTTATCGGCATCCGCCACTTCGGCTTCCCCGGCACCATCCACGTGGACAGTATCAGCGTGGTTGCCGTCCCCAACTGAGTCCATGAACCCGAAGGCCTCCTGTTGCCGTCGTCGCCGGGCCGCCCTCGCCGGGCTGCTGGTCGCGACGATCGGAGGGGGGGCCGCGGGGCTCCGGGCGGAGGGGCCGGCCCCGGCCGCCCAGGATTTCACCCCCGAAATGGCCGAGGCCGTCACCAAGGGCCTCGCCTGGCTCGCCCGCAGCCAGAACAAGAACGGCTCCTTCGGCGCGTCCCAGGTCCCCGTCGCCACCACGAGCCTGGCCGGATTGGCCTTCCTCGCCAACGGGAATGTTCCCGGGCGCGGGGTCCATGCCGAGGCGGTCAAGGGCGCGGTCAAGTATCTCCTCGAATGCCAGCGCTACAGCAGACGCGGCTACATCGCGGAGCCCGGAATGACCGGAAGCTCCCGCATGCACGGCCACGGGTACGCCACCCTCTTCCTCGCCGAGGTCCTGGGCACCACGGGCGGATTGACGGGCGACCTCGACGCCGAGACGATCCACGAGGCCGTCCGCAAGGCCGTCCGGCTGATCGAGGAGAGCCAGAGCCGGGACGGCGGCTGGACCTACGAGCCGGCGCCGCGGGGGGACGAGGGGTCGGTCACCGTGACCCAGGTGCAGGCCCTGCGCTCGGCGCGCAACGCCGGGATCAAGGTGAGCAAGACGACCATCGACCGCGCCGTCGATTACATCCGGAAGAGCGCCAACGCGGACGGCGGCATCCGCTACAGCCTCTCGAGCGGCGGGTCGGATTCCAGCTTTGCGCTGACGGCCGCCGGCGTGTCGGTCATGAACTACCTTGGCGAATACGACATGCCCCAGATCGATCGGGGCCTGAAGTACCTGACCCTGGGCATGAAAGGCGGCCAGATGGGACGACGTCCCCGCGGTCAGTTCCAGTCCTACGAGGATTTCTACGCCGCCCTCGCGTTCTACCAGGCGGGCGGGGAGCACTGGTCTCAACACTGGGCCCCGCTCCGCGCCTCGATCCTCAAGCGTCGCTCGCCCGACGGCTCCTGGACCGACAGCTACGGGGCCGAGTTCGGGACCGCCTTTGCCACGCTCACCCTCCAGATCCCCAGCCAGTACCTGCCGATCTTCCAGCGCTAAACGCCCCCTCCGTCGGCGGCATCATATTTCACTTGAACGTGACGTCATATCTGAGTTGAATCAGGCTGGATGTCACGCCCGCTCACGCTGACGCGATGGGGAGAGATCAGGAGGCCTCATGGACACGTCTGCTCGCGCGCGATGTGCGTCGGATCCCGAGCTGTTGCTGCGTGCCTTGTCCGAGCACCTCGGCGTGGCGCTCTGGACGACCGACCGGTCGCTGCGTCTCGCCGCCCTCTTCGATGAATCGCGGTGCGGGCGTTCGATTCCGGGCCGCGGCCGCGGGACCTCGCGCCCCCGGGAAGTCCTGGAGGAGGCTCACCGGCAGGCGCTGGCCGGTTGTCACGTGACCTTTTCGTTCGAGCGCGAGGGGAGAACGTTCGAGGCCCTGGTCGGTCCTCTGCGGGACGGGAAGTGCCTGGTCGGGACCCTCGGAATTGCCGTGGATGTCACGCGCCCGTCGCGGTCGCCCCGGCGCCGTCGCGGGCTGGATCGACGCCGTTGAGCGGCAGCCATCACGTCGTTTCCCGGACACGCACGCCGGCCGCTCCACGTTACTGTGGCCCCGCCGCGCCCACTTTGCTACATTCCCCCGGAAAGGGTGGTCTCTCCCGGGAGCATGCGCCTGTGAACTCCGCCACGCCGGTTGACCGATTCGGGTCGCGTTCCGCTCTGGATGCGTCCGGCTCCCGTCATGTCATTCACCGGCTCGACCGGCTCGAGTCCTCCCTTGGCGTCCGCATCGGACGGCTGCCGTATGCCGTTCGTGTCCTCCTGGAATCGGTTCTCCGCCACTGCGACGGCACGATCGTGACCGAAGAGGACGTGAGGAGGCTGGCGGCCTGGGACCCGGCCGCCGGCCTCGATTACGAGGTCCCGTTCCGTCCCGCCCGGGTCATCCTTCAGGATTTCACCGGCGTCCCCTGCGTGGCCGACATGGCCGCGATCCGGGATGCCGTCCGGCGCCTCGGCGGCGACGCCTCGCGCATCCATCCCCTCGTCCCGGTCGATCTGGTGATCGACCACAGCGTTCAGGTCGATGTCCACGGGACCTCGGACGCGCTTGCGCGCAACGTCTCGATCGAGTTCGATCGGAACCGGGAGCGGTATGCCTTCCTGCGCTGGGGTCAGCGCGCGTTCCGGAATTTCCGCGTCGTACCGCCGTCCAGCGGCATCATCCACCAGGTGAACCTGGAGTGGCTCGCGCGCGTCGTCCTGACGCGTCCCGCCGAGGGCGGGGCCGTCGTGTATCCCGACACGCTGGTCGGGACCGACTCGCACACGACCATGATCAACGGCCTCGGCGTCCTGGGCTGGGGGGTCGGGGGGATCGAGGCGGAGTCGGTCATGCTCGGCCAGCCCCTCTCCCTGTCTGCGCCGAGGGTCGTCGGCGTCCGCCTGTCGGGTTCGCTGCACGAGGGCGTCCTGGCCACGGACCTTGCGCTCCGAGTCACCCAGGTCCTCCGGAAGAAGGGGGTCGTCGACCGGTTCGTCGAGTTCCTGGGGGAGGGGGCGGCCCGGCTGCCGCTTTCTGACCGCGCCGTCGTCGCCAACATGGCGCCCGAGTACGGGGCGACGACCGGCTTCTTTCCGGTCGACGCCGAGACGATCCGGTTCCTCCGGCAGACCGGCCGGGTCGCGGAGGCCGACCTCGCCGAGCGCGCGCTTCGCGAGATGGGGATCTATCGCGAGGACGGCGCCCCGGAACCCGTCTATTCCGACACGGTGGAGATCGATCTCGGGTCGATCGATCCGTGCGTCGCCGGTCCCAAGCGCCCCCAGGATCGCCTCCCCCTGAAGGAGGTGAAGACCTCCTTCGGAAATGCGCTGATGGCGCCGGTGAAGGAGGGAGGCTATGGTTTGTCGGAAGACGAGCGGCTGCGGACGGCCCGTGTCGACGAGGCGGGCGCGGACCGGAAGACGGAAGCGCACCGGATCGGCCACGGCGCCGTCGTCATCGCATCCATCACCTCCTGCACGAACACCTCGAGCCCCGCGGCCATGCTCGCGGCGGGGCTGCTCGCGCGGAACGCCGTCCGGCGGGGCCTCCGGGTGGGGACCCATGTCAAGACCAGCCTGGCCCCGGGATCGAAGGTCGTGACGCGCTACCTGAGCGAAGCCGGCCTCCTCGAGCCCCTCGAGACGCTCGGGTTCTTCGTCGTGGGATACGGATGCCTCACCTGCATCGGGAACAGCGGCCCGCTGCCGGAGCCGGTGGCCCGGGCGGTCCGCGACGGGCGTTTAGTCGCGGCGGCCGTCCTCTCCGGCAACCGCAACTTCGAGGGGCGG
>CAYUME010000407.1:0-5189 GCA_964445475.1 uncultured Planctomycetia bacterium | reverse complement strand
ACCGCCGGGCCGCCGCGGGGCCCGCGCCGGAAAAGAACCGGTCCGCCAGCCGCTCCAGCGCGCGGCGGCGGGCGGCCATCGCGCCCCGGTAGTCGACGCGCGGGACGTCGCGAAAGGCCCCCGGGCCGGCGACGGCGGGCCGCGCCGCGGGGACGTGCGGCGCGCCGTCCAGCCGCGCCCGCACGGCGTCCGCGTCCACGTAGAGCTCGTTCCAGAAGAGGCGGCTGACGGGCGAGTAGGGGCTCGGCTCGCACGGCGCGTCGAGGAAGGCCGCCAGCAGGGGGAGCGTGGCGACCACGCCGCCGCCCTGCGAGAAGACCCAGTCCATCAGCGCGCGCAGGTCCCCCAGGTCGCCGCAGCCGCCGTCCCCCGCCGTGCGGAGGGCGTAGAGCGGCAGGAAGACGCCCCACGTCCGGTCCGGTCTGACGAAGGCGCGCGAGGGGGCGGAAAGCACGGTCGCCTCGACCGCCCGCGCGCCGAGATCAAGCGAGAGCCGGTGCAGGCCCGGGGGGAGACGGCCCGGGAGGCGCAGGCGTTTCCGCGCGTACCGCACGCCGTCGACGGTCCGTCCCCCGAGAAGCGTCAGCCGGCCGAGATCGTGAGCGGTCGCGCGCACGCGGCCGTCTTCCAGGCGCAGCCGGCAGGCGGCGCGCGCGCCGGCCAGGCGGGCGGGAAGCCGGAGGTCGAGGACGGGCGGCGCGCCGTCCCACGCGACGACGACGGGCTCGAGGGGCCTGCGCCACAGGGCGGCGCGCCGCCCGCGCAGGGCGTCGGCCGCGTCCTCGGGCCGGCGCACGGGAAGGCCGAGCGACCGCAGGCCCGCCAGCAGGGCCTCCGTCGAGGCGTCCCGGCGGCGCCGGGTGACATCCACGTAGGCGGTCTGGACGCCGCAGAGGCCCGCCAGCTCCCGCAACGCCCCCGTCCCACCCGGTTCACGCGCGCGCACGCCGGACTCCTTGTCTCGCCGCATTCACTTGGGCGTCTCCACCAGGCGGAGGATCCCCTGCATCGGGATCCGCACCCAGTCGGGCCGGTTGTTCAGCTCATAGCCGAGCTCGTAGAAGGCCTTCTCCAGCAGGTACGCATCGAGCAGGATGCGGAACTCCCCGTCGTCGACGGGCAGGAAGGGCGCGCCGCTCGCCGTGGCGCGGTACGCCTTGAGGAAGACGGAGGCGACGCAGGCGAACCAGATCCGCGACCAGGCCTCGACCCGATCGCCGTCCTCCGGCCTCACGCCGGCGACCTGCCCGAAGAGGGCGGCGCAGGAGGCGTAGTGGAACGACCGGACCATGCCGGCCACGTCGCGAAGGGGGGAGCGCTTGAGGCGGCGCTCGCTCAACGACCGGCTCGGTTCGCCCTCGAAATCGAGGATGACGAAGTCCTTGCCGGTGAGCAGAAGCTGCCCGAGATGGTAATCGCCGTGGCACCGGATGCGCAGGGCGCCGATCCGGCGGTCCCGGATCGGGCGGAAGAGCCGGCGGACCTCGCTCTCGATGGCGAGAACCTGGCGGGCGTCCTTCTGCACCGGCTCGGAGAGGACCTTCAGGCGCTGGCGCAGGAGCTGGAGGTTCCGGGCGGCCAGTCCGGTCATCGCGTGGTAGATCCCCTGGCGGTAGAAGTCGGTGAAAGGCTCGGGCGCGAAGGCGGGGTCGTCCGCGTCGCCGGCCAGCGCGAGGTGGAGCTCGGCCGTCCGCTCGCCGATCCGGCGCGCCGACTCGAGGTAGGGGCCGATCAGCTCGGCGGCGAGGGGCGGAAGGTCCACGGCGGCGAGGTCGGCCAGCGGCTTGCGGAAGACCGGGGCGTCCGGCGGAGCCGGGAGCGAAAGGACCTTCTCGAAGAAAGGCCCGAGGGAGTCGAGGGTGTAGCGCCAGGCGTCGCCCTCGCTGCGGACGAAGCCGTGGAGGAGGGCCAGCGTCATGGGCGCGCCGCCTTTCCGCCGATAGGTCAGGGCCCCCGCCAGTGGGGGAACCTGCGGGAAGGCCTTCCGCTCGGTCAGGAAGCGCCCGATTTCGAGGTCCGGGTTGACGCCCTCCTCGAGGCGGCGGATGAACTTGAGGATGAGCCGGCCGCCGAAGGAGACCGAGGTGTTGCTCTGCTCGCCCCGGAGGACGGACGGATCCAGGGGGACCTCCGAGCCGGGCCAGTCGCGGAAGGCCCGCGAGCCCCAGGCGGTGATCGTCCCCGGCGACCCCTTGTCGCCGCGGGCCTTCCGGATCGACGCCAGGAGGGCGGAGGAAAAGGCCGGGTCCCAGAGGGCGTCGCAGAGGATCCCGTCCTGCACCGCGTCTCCCTCCCGGACGCGGAGGCGGGCCAATGCGCCGGGGCTCCTGGCCGCGTCGTCCCCCGGCATGAAGACGAGGGGAAGGGCGTAGATCTCGGCGGCGCCGGTCGCGTAGTGGACCTGCAGGAAGGCGATGACGGCGTCCGACGCGCCGTTGCCGGGGAAGGGGACGCTCTCCAGGACGTCCACCGTCCGGATCGGCCGCGCCTTGCCGCCGAACCAGCGGCGGCGCTGAAGGATCACGGGGAGGTGGGGGCGGATCGGCGCGCGGGTCTTCCCCGCCAGCACGCCCGGCCACGGACCGGCGACCTCGAGGGCCGGCAGCGGGACCTCCCCCGCGCCGGCCTGCAGCTCGGCGGCCTTCGGCGCCTCCAGCGTGAACCAGTGGAAGGCGTGCGGGCCCAGGCTGAGGAAATAGGGCGCGGCCGCGACCGGGGGGAACTCCGTCCGGCCGAAGACCTCCACCGGCCGCATCCCGCGGAACTCCGCGAGGTCGAGCTCCACGCACTGGGTGAACCGGGAGAGGTTGGCCACGACGAGGATCCGCTCGTCCTGGTAGCGGCGGAGGAACGTGAGGACCTTGCGGTTCTCGGGGTGGAGGAATTCCATCGTCCCCCGGCCGAAGGCCTTGAAGCTCTTGTTCGTGGCGATCATCCGCTTCATCCACCAGAGGAGGGAGCGGGGATTATTCTGCTGGGTCTCGACGTTGACCGCCTCGTAGTGGTACTCCGGGTCGATACCGATGGGGAGGAAGAGGCGCTGGGGGTTGGCCCGGGAGAAGCCGGCGTTCCGGTCGGCGCTCCACTGCATCGGCGTGCGCACGCCGTCGCGGTCCCCGAGGTAGATGTTGTCCCCCATCCCGATCTCGTCGCCGTAGTAGAGGACGGGCGTGCCGGGGAGGGAGAAGAGGATGCCGTTGAGGAGCTCGATGCTCCGGCGGTGGTTGCCGAGGAGCGGCGAGAGGCGGCGCCGGATCCCCAGGTTGATCCGCATCCGCGGGTCCGCCGCGAAGACCCGGTACATGTAGTCGCGCTCCTCGTCGGTCACCATCTCCAGCGTCAGCTCGTCGTGGTTGCGCAGGAAGACCGCCCACTGCGACGTCTCGGGGAGGGCGGGCGTCTGCTGGAGGATCTCGACGAGGGGGAAGCGGTCCTCCATGTGGAGGGACATGAAAAGTCGGGGCATCACGGGGAAGTGGAAGGCCATGTGGCACTCGTCGCCGCTGCCGAAATAGGCGGCGGCGTCCTCGGGCCACTGGTTCGCCTCGGCCAGGAGCATGCGGTTCTTGAACGTCCGGTCCACATGGGCGCGCAGCTCCCGCAGGAAGGCGTGGGTCTCGGGCAGGTTTTCGCCGCTCGTCCCCTCCCGCTCGTACAGGTAGGGGACGGCGTCGAGCCGGAGCCCGTCGACGCCCATCCGGAACCAGAAGTCCACCGCCCGGAAGATGGCCCGGCGGACGGCGGGGTTGTCGAAGTTCAGGTCGGGCTGGTGGGCGTAGAAGCGGTGCCAGTAGTAGGCCTTGGCGACGGGGTCCCAGCTCCAGTTGGAGGCCTCGAAGTCCTTGAAGATGATCCGGGCGTCCCGGTACTTCTCCGGCGTGTCGCTCCAGACGTAGTAGTCCCGGTGCGAGGAGCCGGGGAGGGCCCGCCGCGCGCGCTGGAACCAGGGATGCTGGTCGGAGGTGTGGTTGACGACCATCTCGGTGATGACGCGGAGGCCCCGCCGGTGCGCCTCGCGGAGGAAGACCTTGAAATCGCGCAGCGACCCGTACATCGGATGGATGCCGGTGTAGTCGGCGATGTCGTAGCCGTCGTCGCGCAGCGGCGAGGGGTAGAAGGGGAGGAGCCAGACCGCCGTCACGCCGAGGTCGCGGATGTAGTCCAGCCGCGAGGTCAGGCCGGGGAAGTCCCCCACGCCGTCCCCGGTGCTGTCGAGGAAGGAGCGGACGTGGAGCTCGTAGAGGACCGCATCCTTGTACCAGAGCGGGTCGTTTTCGAGCACGGGACCGATCCCCCACGAGACCCTAGCGCTTCTCCTGCCGGACGTGGAAGACGTGCGCCGGCAATCCGGCCGGGTCGAGCGCCACGTAGTTCCGCGGCCCCGTCCACGTGTAGCGCGTGTTCGTCAGGAGGTCCTCCACCTCGAAGGGCCGGTCGGGGTCGAGGCCGAGGGCCTCGAGGTCCAGCGTCACCCAACCCGACTGCGCGCGCCGCGGGTCGAAGTTGACCGCCGCGAGGATGACGTCGGAGCGGTCCTCCGTTGCCTTGGCATAGCAGAGGAGCTGCTCGTTGTCCGTGTCGAAGAAGACCAGGCCGTCGTTCCGCTGGAGCGCGGGGTGCTCCTGGCGGGCCCGGTTGACGCGGGCGACCAGGTCCCGCAGGCTGCCGGGGGCGTCCAGGTCCCAGCGCCGGATCTGGTACTTCTCGGAATCGAGGTACTCCTCCTTGCCGGGGACGAGGGGCCTGTTCTCGCAGAGCTCGTAGGCGGGGCCGTAGATCCCGTAGTTCGCCGCCAGCGTGGCCGCCAGGACGAGGCGGGCCATGAAGACGGGCCTCCCGTCCGCCTGGAAGGCCTCCGTCAGGATGTCCGGCGTGTTGGGCCAGAAGTTGGGGCGGAAGAACTCCGCCGCCTCCGTCCGCGTCAGCTCCGTGAGGTACTCCCGCATCTCCGGGGCGGAGGGGCGCCACGCGAAGTAGGTGTAGGACTGAGAGAAGCCCAGCTTCGCGAGACGGTGCATGACCTTGGGCCGCGTGAAGGCCTCGGCGAGGAAGATCGCGTCCGGGTGCTCGCGCTGGACCTCGCGGATGAGCCACTCCCAGAAGGCGAAGGCCTTGGTGTGGGGGTTGTCGACGCGGACGATGCGGACGCCCTCGCCGAGCCAGAAGCGGAAGACGCCCAGGCACTCCTT
>CAYUME010000406.1:0-5194 GCA_964445475.1 uncultured Planctomycetia bacterium | reverse complement strand
GGGACGGCGGCGGTGTGGTGGGGCGCCGGGCGGCCCGGCCGCGGGGCGACGGGCGCTTCCGCTGCGCCGGAAGCCTCCTCCGGCGGGATCTCCCCGGCCGACGCGGCGCGCTGCTCGGCGTTCCGGAGCGCGGCGCGCCGCTGCTCGGGGGTGAGGCGGGCCAGCAGCGGCTCGGCGCAGGCGTCGCAGGAGGCCAGCGAGCCGACCTGGATGGCGTATCCCAGCTGGAAATCCGCGTCGGAGAGCGGACGCCGGCAGCGGTAGCACGTGAGACCGCCTGTTTCCATGTCGGGTGCTCCTTCGATCGGGGGCGTCGGGTGCGGCCGGGACGAGCGGCGGTCAGCGACCGGGCTCCGCCCCGCCCGTTTCGAACAGCGCCCGGATCTCTTCCGCGGCGAGCGCCCGGTTGTAGACGCGCACGTCGTCGATCCGGCCCTTGAACCGCTCCCCGTCGTCTCCCTTCCCGTTCTGGCCGAAATACAGATCGCCGCTCGGTGTCGGGTCGACCGCCATCGGGTCGGTCATCTCCCGCGTCGCGACCGGGGCCCCGTCGACGTAGAGGCGCTTCTGGGGCGGGGGGCCGGCCGGGTCGTAGACGCCCGCGAGGTGGATCCAGCGCCCGGCGGCCAGCGTGCCCGGCGGCGAAATGAGGATGTCCGCCCGGTTTGCGTGGCCGGTGACGAACGCGGACGAGGTCGGCGCGTTTCCGTTCGGATTGAGCTGGAGGGCGTAGCTGGCTGCCGACGGCCCGTTGTTGTTCCTCCATGTCTTGCGGACGACGTTGGCCCACTGCATCGGGGTGCCGTCGAACAGGACCCGGGCCGCGACCGTCACGGCCGGGGGCTCGAGGTCCGGATGGCGGGGGATGCGGACGTCGTCGGCAACGCCGAGCCGGATCGCCCCGCCGATCTTCCCGCCGGCGGGCTCCCAGGCCGGGTTCCCGGCGAGGGTCCCCGCGTGGCCGCGGCCGGAAGCGTCTGGGGCGGTCATCCCGGACGTTTCGTCGAGCTTCCACCACCCGACCGGGTCCTGCTCGGGCGGCGCCGGGGCGGGGCCCGCTTTGGTCGGGGGCGGGGCGCCACCCGCGGAATCGAACAAGGCGCGGATCTCCATCGCCGACAGCGCGCGGCCGTAGATTCGGACGTCGTCCAGACTGCCGTTGAAGTAGTTGTTGTTCGTCTGGATGGATCCCAGGGTGATTCGGGGCGTGCGGTTCAGGGGGCCGGAGGGGTTTGTCCTGGAGGCTTCGAGCGTCCCGTCGATGTAGAGGCGCATGTCGCCGTTGTCCCGGATCCGCACGGCGGCGACGTGGTGCCAGGCTCCGTCGTTGACCGGTGTCCGGGAGTGGATCGTCGGGTCGCCGGGGCCGCCCGTTCCGAAGGCGACCTTGTCGCCGGTCAGGGAGGTGCCGAAATCGCCGCCTTCGCCGGCGTTCTCGGCGTCCACGAGGCCGGCGCCCTCGAACCACCGGTCTCCCCCGAACGTCTGGCGCGTGCGCATCCAGAAGGCGAGGGTGAAGTCGTCCTGGACGGGGCGCGGGGAGATCGCGATCTGGTCGTCGACGCCGTCGAAGGCGAGCGCGCCGCCGATCCGTCCGCCGGACGGCTGCCAGGTCGGGTCTCCGCGGAGGCGCCCGACGCGGCCGCCCCCCGAGGCGTCGGCGGTGGTCGCGCCGGACGTCTCGTCGAGCGGCAGCCAGCAGACGAGCCCCGCCTTCATCCGGGAGGCGATGTCGCCGATCCGTCGCTTCACCTCGTCGAGGTACTCGGCGATCCCCCACGTTTCGACGTCGCCTTGGAGCGCCTGGAGGGTGTCGGCATCGCCCCGCTCGAGGGCGTCGTCGAGCTTCGAGCGGAGGCGGGCGAAGGAACCGCCGGCCGCGTCGCGGATCTCGCGGGTGAGCCGGTCCACGGCCTGCGTCCAAGGGAGGTCGTTGTGACGGGCCTGCGCGGCGGCCAGGGTGTCCAGCGCCTTCTGGTAGGCCTGGGCCTCCGACTGGGCGCGGACGTCTTTTTCGAGCGCGGCGATCTCGGCCTGGAGGGCCTCGCGATGGCGCGCGTCGTCCGGTGCCCGGGACGTGTCGCGATCCTTCGGCGTCGGGGGGGCGGGGCGCGGCACGTCGGGGAACCTTGCGGCGTCGGCCGGCTTCTCCGGAGCCCTCTTGCCGGAGCCGCTCGCGAGGGTGACGATCAGGACGAGCAGGATCGTCCCGGCCCCTGCGATCCAGACGACAGGCGGAACGCCCTTCTTGTGGGGCGGCGGACCGACATGCCCCGAGACCGTGGGCGGACGCGCGGACGGGGGGTGGACCTGGGTGCGGACGGAAGGCGGGCGCGGCGGGGCTTGTGCGGAGAGGCCCTCCACGGTCACGCCGTCGTCCGCCGGCGGCGCCCCTTCGAGCTTCCGGAAGATGGCCCGCCGCTGCTCCGGCGTGAGGCGCGCCAGCAGCGGCTCGGCGCAGCGGTCGCACGAGGCGAGCGAGCCGACCCGGATCGCGCGACCGAGGCGGAAGTCCGCCTCCCGCAACGGACGCCGGCAGTGGTAGCAGCTGTCGCCCGCGGGATCCATGATCGGCCTCTGAACGTACTCTAGGCATCGGAGACGATGGAGTCAATGCCGGGATGGAGGCCGGGCGGGGGGCGGGACGGGGATCGGGCGCGCTCAACGGCCGGCGTCGACCGTCTCCTGGACGAGCCGCTGGATCTCCGCGTCCGACAGGGCCCGGTCGTAGATCCGGACGTCGCGGAGGGCGCCCTGGAACGGGCTCCCCGCGGCGGGCAGGCGGCCGATCCGCAGCTTCATGGACGACCCGTCGTGCTGGTAGAAGTTCATGCGCCTCGCGAAGACGCCTTTTCCGTCGGCGAGCATCCGGACCTGGGCGTCGGACCCTCCCGGGACGACGACGAGGGCGACGTGGTGCCAGGCCCCGTCCGCGAGACGGGTGTCCGCTTCGAATCGGCCGACGGTGTGGTCGTCCAGGACGAGCTTGCCCTGGGAGGTGAGGAGCACGGCTTTGCCGCCCGCCTGCCAGTCCTCGTGGGAGTGACCCAGGATGGCGCCGCCCCGGCGGGTCCGGATCCATGCGCACCAGGTGATGTCCGTCCGGTGGGGGCCGGGCAGGTCGCTTGTCACGACGTCGCCGGTCCCGTCGAAGGCGAGGGCCCCGCCGCCCGTCCCGCTGGCGGGCTCCCAGCGCGGATTCCCCTGCAAGGTTCCGGGATGGCCTTTGCCGGAGGCGTCGGCGGCGGTCGTCCCGGACGTCTCGTCGAGCTTCAGCCAGCAGGCGAGCCCCGTCTTCAGGCGGGTTGCGAGGTCGCCGATCCGGCGCTTCACCTCTTCCTGGTACTGCGGGATGCCCCATCTGGAGACATCCGCCTGGAGGGCCTTCAGCGCGTCGGCGTCGCTGCGCTCGAGGGCCTCCTGGAGCTTTGCCTGGAGGCGCACGAAGGCGCCGCCGGCCGCGTCGCGGATCTCCCGCTCCAGGCGGTCCACGGCCTGGATCCAGGCCGCGGCGCTGTCTCTTGACCGCGCGGCCTCCAGCGCGTCCAGGGCCTTCTGATATTCCTGGGCGATGGACTTCTCCCGGATGTCCCTCTCGAGCGCGGCGATCTCGCCGGGTCGGGGGCCGCTCGCCCGCTCGGGCGTCGAAGCGGATGCGGTCCGCGAGGCCGGCGCGGACGCGTGCGACGGCGCTTCGCGTCGCCGGGAGGCCGGGCCTCCTTCTGCCGGGTCGCCCGTCCCCGTCTTCCGGTTCCGGCCGGCGACAAGGGCGATCGCCAGGAGGAGGACGATCGCGCCGGCCCCGACGACCCAGACGAGGGGGGGCACGCCCTGCTTCCGGGGCGGCGGCCCGACGCGTCCCGAGACCGTGGGCGGGCGGAAGGATGTGGTTCGGGCGCGGGTGCGGACGGTGGGCGGTCGCTCCTGCGGCGGGGCCTCCGCGGAAAGGTCTTCCACCGTCACGCCGTCGTCCTCGGGCGGAGGGGGCCCGTCGAGCTTCCGGAAGATGGCCCGACGCTGTTCCGGCGTGAGCCGGGCCAGCAGCGGCTCCGCACAGGCGTCACACGAGTAAAGGGATCCCACCTGGACCGCCATCCCGCGCAGGAGGTCGGCCTCGCGAATCGGCCGCTGACAGCGGTAGCAGGTCCGGCCCGCCGGTTCCATGCGACCCCCTCAAGTGGTCATCTTCTTCCAGACGACAGGTCGGTACCCCGGTTTTCGATCGGCGGGCTTGCGGCTGCCACGGAGAGAGAAGGCCCCCGTGCGGTCTCTTCGAGCCCCCGGCCGGGAGGAGGCCCCTTTTCGCGTCAAGGCGCGGCCCGGGTCGGCCTCACCGCCCGGCCTCCAGCCGCCCCTCGTAGAGCGCCTTGATCTCGTCCGCGGAGAGCGGGCGGTCGTAGAGCCGGACGTCGCGGAGGGCGCCGGTGAAGTAGTTTTCCGATTCGGCGTGCCGGGCGAATTTCAGGCTCACAGGCTCCGGATCCGGCGGGCCGGACGGCTCTTCGTTGGTGCCCGCCGGGGCGCCGTCCGTGTAGGTCCGGAGCGTCTCCCCGTCGTACGTCGCGGCCAGGTGGTACCACCGGTCGCCGGCCAGCGTCCCGAATCCGGCCGGATACCACTTCTTGTGGATCTCGAGCGCGGCCGTGCCGCGGAAATTCGGGTCGCCGTGGTTCCAGCTGAGCTGGAAGTTGCCTTCCCGGTGGACCGGCCCGGAGGGCTGGCCGCCGCCGGGTGGGGCGGGGCTCTTCACCCAGACCGCCACGGTCCAGCGCGGCAGATCCCCGGCGAACCCGGTGTCCACGCAGTCCCCCGTCTTGCGGAATGCCAGCGCGGGACCGCGCGTCTCGGCGACCCACTCTGGCGAGCCGAAGAGGCGCCCGTCGTGCCCGCCGCCGGAGGCGTCGCGGGCGGTCGTGCCCGACGCCTCGTCGAGCTTCCACCACCCGACGAGGCCACCGGGCCCCTTCGCCGCGGCCGGCGTCGACGCGTCCCGATAGAGGGCCTCGACCTCCGCGTCCGACAGGGCGCGCGCATAGACGCGGGCGTCGTCGACCAGTCCCTGGGAGTCGTGCTGGGGCCCCCGCCCGATCCAGAGCGTCCCGCTCCCCCGGTAGGCGTCCCGGCTCGTGTTCTCTGCCACCCGCTCGCCGTTGTCTGGTCTTCCCCGGTCAGGGCGCTCAAGCCGTGGGAATGG
>CAYUME010000405.1:0-5195 GCA_964445475.1 uncultured Planctomycetia bacterium | reverse complement strand
CCCCGCCCATCAACCCCGCCGCCGCCCTGCCGGCACCAGACGCCCCCCAGTTGCCCCCCGGCCTGACGGCGGAGGCGGCGGTCCTCGACTACAAGGTGAACCTCGAGAATTTCTACGGCCCGCTCGACCTCCTCCTGCACCTCGTGCGGGAACAGGAGGTGAGCATCGAGACGATCTCGATCTCCCAGGTCGCCGACCAGTACTGCCGCTACCTGGAGATGATGAAGGCGCTCGACATCAACCTCGCGGGCGAGTTCCTGGTGATGGCGGCGACGCTGATGGCGATCAAGGCGCGCGCCCTCGTCCCGCGCGAAGCGCTGGAGGAGGCGGCGGCCCAGGAGGACCCGAGCCTCGAGCTGATCAAGAAGCTGATCGAATACAAACGGTTCAAGGAGCGGGCGCGGCGGTTCGGCGCGCTGGCGGAGGTCCGGGCACGCCGGTTCGCCCGCGGCGTCCCCTCCGCCGCCGTCAAGGAGGCCGCCGAGCCCGAGCCGCTCAAGGAGCTCGCCCTCTGGCCGCTCGTCTCCCTCTTCGCGAAGATCACCCGCTCGATCCGCCTCGACGTCGCCATCTCCATCCTCTACGCCGACGTGCCCCTCGAGCGGTTCATGGAGATGGTCCTGGAACGGCTCCGCATCGCCGGCGAGATGCGGTTCTCGGACCTGGCCGGACAGACCGACCGGATGAAGGTGATCGGCACGTTTCTCGCGATCCTCCAGCTGGCGAAGGACCAGCACGTGTCGATCGAGCAGGACGAGGCGAGCGGGGAGATCCGGGTCGCGCTGGTGGACGAAGAGGACGAGCTGATGCCGCCGGCGCCGCCCCCGGCTGAGACCGGGACCCCGCCATCGGGAGTCCTCCCCGCGCCCCCGGCGGAGGAAGCCCCCCCGACGCACGCCGACACCCGACATCCGCAAGACGCTGCCGTCCCGCTGCAACCGCCGCCGGATGCCGCCCCTCAGCCGGCCACACCCGACGTCCCCCCGGACACGACATGATTCCGGACGGACGGACAGGTTCGCGTCCCCCCGCCCCCCGCCGCGGTCCTATTTCACCCGCTTGAAGTCGAACCACTGGAGATACCACCCGCGAACTTGGTCCCACGTCCATCCCTCCGGGATGGCGTAGACCCGCTCCTCGCCGTCAATGAGCACCCGTTCGACCGAGACCACCTTGAGGACGGCCGGGGGAACGGGCATGGAGAGCGCCTTCGGGTTGATCTTGATCATGAACTCGCCGGGGTTGGGTCCCGGAAGAATGATCACCCGCTCGCCGTGTCGGACCGCTTCGACATGCTCGGAGGTCACCTTTCCCTTCCACCATCCCTCGCGGCCCATCTCCTCGGAATAATACTCCCGGTACGACGACTTGATGGCGCTGCAGCCGGCGACAAGCGCCACGAGAATCCCCCAGGCGGCCAGGCGGCAGGACCCGGCGCGATAGCGGGACGTCATGGGACCCCCTCCGACGCGATGGGATGCAAGCCCGGTCCGGGAAATCCCGGCCGGACACAGAACCCCCCGCCGGCGGGCGGGGGGATCGACCACCTGTAACAGGCGGACCGTGCTTCCGGTGGATCCGGGAACAACACGGCGGACGCTACTCTTCGAGCTCTTCCGGCTCGAAGATCCGCTTCTTGTCCACCGTCCCGAGCACGAGCTTCCCGCCGGTGCAGAAGTCGCATTTCCCCGAGCCGTTGCAGAGGTAACAGACCTTCTTGCCGCCGCACGTGGGGCACTGGATATTGGGCGGCAGGACGCCGGCGCCCTTGCACTGGAAGCACTTCCCGTCGGTGATGCGGTTGGCCGCACAGACCTCGCAGAGGTTCCGGCCCATGCAGTAGGCGCACGAGACCGACTCGGGCCACTTGATGTCCCCCTGGCACTTCCGGTCCGGGCCGATCTTGTGGGTGCACTTCTTCGTTTCCCACTTGATCTGGTAGGTGCAGTGGGGACAGCGCGCCTTGATGCCGCGAAGATCCTTGTTTTTCGAGTAGTAGGGGGCGTGGTTGCAGAACTCGATGTTCACCGGCTGGGGCTTGTTGCACCCCACCGCGGCGAGGGTCGCGAAGGCCACGACAAGCAGGGCCATCAGGCGTCGCATCGGGATCCTCCTTCCATGGGGACCGGGGGATGATAGCAGGAGAAATCGAGGTCCGCAATATATTTCCCGGGCGCCTCCCCTCGGCCACGCCGCCCGGGGCGTCCGCTCAGGACCCGGCCGGGACCCGCTCCAGGAGCCCCCGGATCAGCCGCCCCAGCGACGTCGCCGCTCGGGCCCCGGCGTCCAGCACCTCGCCGTGGCTCGAGCCCTTCCCGCCGGACGCATTGGTGATCGCCGAAATGGCCGCCACCCGCACGCCCTCCCCGCGAAGGGCCAGCACTTCCGGGACGGTCGACATCCCGACGGCATCGGCGCCCAGGAGGCGGAGCAGGCGGGCCTCCGCGGGCGTCTCGTAGGTCGGCCCCCGCACGGCCGCATATACCCCTTCGCGCAACGGGACCCCGAGCTCCGCCCCCGCCTCCCGCGCCGCAGCCCGGAGGGCCGGGTCGTAGGCTTCCGGACCGGGTGACGGCCAGGGCCTCCCCGCCACCGGCGGCCGCGCCCCCTGCAAGTTCAGGTGGTCCCGGATCAGCAGGAGGTCGCCCGCCCGAAGCGCGGGGTCGAGCCCGCCCGCGGCATGGGTCAGGATCGCGACGCGCACCCCGAGCCGCGCGAGGACGCGGGAGGAGAAGACAACGCGATCCGGAGAATGCCCCTCGTAAAGATGGACGCGCCCGCGGAGGACCGCCGCGCGGTGCGGCCCGAGCCGGCCGACGTCGATCCGGCCGGCGTGCCCCGCGACGGACGACGGCGGCCAGCCGGGGATGCGCGCGACCGGGATCGAGACCGCCCCGCCGAAGATCGCCGCGGCATCCAGGCCGGAGCCCAGCACGATCGCGACGCGCGGCTGCTCGCCGAGCTCCGCCCGGAGAAAATCCGCCGCGGCATCGACCGGGTCACGCGAAGCATCCGCCATGGTCTTCCCCGGAAGCCGTAAAAAAAATCCCCCCCGGCACGCCGGGGGGGATCCGGAGCATACCGGACCTGCGCGCTAGAACGCGTACATGAAGAAGAGCGTGAACCGGTTGTCGATCCCGCTGCGCAGGTCGCCCCGCCACTGCGTCGTCCAGTGCAGGTAGTCGAAGCCGACCTTGACGCCGCCGCCGAGGTTGAACCGGTCGCAGACGTAGTAGACGCGGTTCTCCGCGGCGCCGGTCGGGATGGCCGCGCCGACGGCCGGCGCGAGGTCCCCGTTGACGGGGTTGTCGCGGGAGGTCCCGAGGTGGAGCGTGTACCACTCGCAGGCCTTCACGACGACCTCGGCCCAGTAGCCGCGGGAGCGGATCTCGGTGCCGCCGTCGACTTCGCTGACCCCCTGCATGATGCCCCCGCGAATGTCGTTGACGTTCTTCCCGAGCCAGGCCTCCCCGCGCACCTCGACCATGTCGTGGAGCGGCAGGACGGCGTCGACGCCCACCGCGTCGGCCGCGAACGTGTCGTCGGTGTACCCCGCGGGCAGGGTGTCGAGGCGCTCCCGGGCGTAGAAGCCCCAGACCCCGACCTGCCAGGGCTTGTTGTCGAGCCAGACGTGGGCCCCCTTGTAGCCGAGGCGGGCCTCGAAGCAGGGCAGGCCCGAGGATTCGCCGTCGACGTACGCCGACCCGGCCCCGTCCATGTTCTGGTTGTCGATCCCGCCGGACAGCCCGACGGAGCCCTGGAGGAAGAGCTGGCCGTCGCCGAGCTTCGGGGTGTAGTCGGTCCGGACCTGGGGCCGCCGGTCGCCGACGTTCCCCGCGCCCCACATCACGAACTCCGAGTTCCCCTCCGGATTGAGCGGCGAGATGACGTCCCAGGCCTGCCCGACCAGGACGGAGAGGTCGTCCCACCCGAGCTTCGCGTACGCCAGGCGCAGCCGGGGCAGGGGGCGCGTGGTGCGGGTCGTCTCCTCCGCCAAGAAGTCGATCTCGATCTTGCCCGAGATCGTCGCGTCGGCCAGCCGCTCGATGGGCGCGCTGGCGACGTCGATCCCGAACCGGGTCAGCTTGGCGTGCATCGTGAAGTCCTGGGCGTTCTTCTTCTCGCCGATCGCGGCCGGGGCATCCGGATCCTCCGAGGGGATGCAGTAGATGAGGTGCGTATTGTTCGGGTGCGAGTCGTCGTAGTGCATGTCGAGCCGGACGAAGCCGTAGAACTTGATGGAGGTCTCCCCGATATTGAAGGAGAGCCCCTCGGACTTCGGGGCGGCGGGGGCCGGGGCGGGCGCGGGGGCCTCGGCCCGGGCGGACGGAACGGACGACAGCACGATTCCGACGGCCAGCGAACGGAGCATCGTACGCATCGTGGGTACGCCTCCTGAGACGGGACTGGGGGAACGTCAGGGAAACGCGGAGATTCTACGCCACACGCGATGGAAGTCAACTCTCCGGCAGCGTGAAGCTCCCCGCCCCATCCGCCTTCGCTGCCGCTGCGGCGCCCGAGAAGGGGCGGAGGCGGGTGAAGAAGGATGAACCCGCAGCGGGAAAATCCGTTCATGAAGAGACGCCCCCCGGGCGTCAGCATCGCTCGCCCGAATCCTTCCAGGAGACCGGCCCGCATGGACGAAGCCACGCGTCCCCCCGCCCATCCGCACGACGCCCGTCCCGCCCCGAGTCCCTGGAGGGACATCGCCATCGTGTCCGGCACCGCCGTGATCCTCCTCGCCGGCGCGCTCGTCCACGTCGCCCGGGTCCGCCAGGACGAACGGACCGAGGCCGTCCGGCAGCGCATCGAGGAGCTGGTCCGCTTCCACCTCGCCCAGCAGGAGCCGGAAAAGGCCGCGGCCGCCCTCGCGGGGCTTCCGGACGACCCGGAGAGCCGGGAGCGGGGGGACGACCTCCGGCTCGCAGTCGCCCGCCGGAGCCCGCCCGAGGCGGCGGCCGCCCTGCTCGACGACATCCGCCTCGCCGGCCGGGACCGCGCGTTCGCGGAGCCGGCCGCGCGGGAACGCCTGACCGCCTGGCGCCGCCTCTTTGAGTCGAAGGTCCTCCGGGACGGCGCCCTCCCGGCCCCGTTCGAGCTGAAGCCGTTCCGGGCGGCGATGAAGACCGCTTCGACATTCGACCGACCCTGTTTCTCATGCCTGCCTCCATCACCCTGCGGCATTGTAAGATGCC
>CAYUME010000404.1:293-5195 GCA_964445475.1 uncultured Planctomycetia bacterium | reverse complement strand
CGGGCGAACGCGCGCGGCGTGGACCTGAACCGCAACTTTCCCTCGGCGAACCGCGTCGGCAGCCCCCGCTGCGGGGGCGCGCCGCTGAGCGAGCCGGAGGCGCTCGCGATCGCCGGGCTGATCCTCGAGCGCCTCCCGGTCCGCGTCGTCAGCCTCCACGAGCCGCTGGGCTGCGTCGACTGCGACGGCCCGGGGGCGGACCTGGCGGAGCGGATGGCGGCGGCGTGCGGCCTGCCCCTCCGCCGGATCGGCGGCCTGCCCGGCTCGCTCGGCTCCTACGTCGGCGACACGCTGGGCATCCCGATCGTCACGCTGGAGCTGCCGCCCGGGGCCTTCGCACGGGGCGAGGACCGTCTCTGGGAACAATACGGCGGGGCCTTGGTCGAGGCGGTTGCCGGTTGCCGCACCGGGGAGACGGCGGAATGACATCGCCGCGCGAGAACGTAACCCTTGTTGCAGGCCGGGCCAACAGGACCTATACATAAAAGTGGGGCGCCCCCCGTTTCCTTCGAGGCTTCGCCGATGAAGCGACCGATCGGCATCCTGGCCGGGGTCTGGATCGCGGCGGCCTGCGGTTCGGGGGTGCGGGCCGCCCCGGCGGCGCCCGACGCGGCCGCGTCCGACCTCAAGCCCTTCCGCGCCGTCGCCCGCCCGGAGGTCGCCCCCGGCTTCTACTCCACCCAGATCACGGCCCCGCTCGACGTCCCCGTCGGCGAGGCGATCAAGATGCCCGGCGTCGCCGTCCCCGCCCAGGTGGGCGAGCGGGGCGAGCTGAAGCTCGACCTCCGCGGCAACGGCAGCCTCACGACGTACCGGTCCGACCAGACGGTCGCCCTCACCCTGGCGCGCGACGACTCGAAACGCCCCTTCCCGGTCCGCCTCTTCCTCCGCCGGCAGCCCGACGGGACGTGGACCTACCGGAACGTCACCCAGCTGGCCGTCCAGATCGAGGACGAGCCGCTCGTCGTCGTCGACGCCAACGGGAACGGGCTCTACAACGAGCCGGGGGTGGACGGGATGGGGCTGCGCGGCTGCACGTACCTCTTCCCGCTCCCCGCGCCCGACGAGCGCTGGTGCACGCCGAAGCGGGAGCTCGCCGGCCTGGAGATGGGTCCGTGGGGGGAGGACCTGAAGGCGAGCGGCCGCCCGCTCGCCACGGCGCACGCCTCCGGCCTGCCGGTGCTGCAGGGCGTCATCGAGGAGCGCCTCAAGCTCGGCCTCACGCCGCGCCCCGAGGACCCGAAGCTGAGCGACGACCTCCAGAAGCACTGCGCCTACATGTCCGCGAACGACACGCTCACGCACCCCGAGGACAAGGGGAAGCCCGGCTACACGCCGGAGGGGCACGAGGCCGGCCAGCGCAGCATCCTCAGCATGGGCACGCCGGCCGACAAGGTCGCCTTCGGCATGGGGGTGACCTACTTCCACCGGATCGACGTCATCCGCCCCGACACGCTCCTCTTCGGCGTCGGCTACGCGGGGCGGTACGGCGGGATCGACGGCCGGGCGGGGATGCGCAAGGGGACGCCGAAGACGTGCTGGCCGGTCCTCTGCCCCGCGCCGGGCCAGGAGGACGTCCCGCTCCGGTACGGCAAGGAGGCGCCGGACGCGACGCCGGGGGACGCGGAGGCGGGATACCCGGTGACGGTGCAGTTCCACACGGGGAAGCTGAAGCTCGCGCGCCACGCGCTGCGCGCCCTCCCGGCCGCGAACGCGGCGCTCCCCCCGGCGGCCCGGGCGGCGCTGCCGGCCGTCCCCTGCTACTCCTTCGACCCGCAGACGGGGGCGGCGAACGGGATGACGGGCTACCTCCGCTGCGTCTGCATCATCCCGAAGGATCCGCTGCAGCCGGGGACGGCGTACGAGGTGGAGCTGGAGGTCGAAGTGGACGGCGCGCCGTGGACGCGGACGTGGCGGTTCACGACGGGGAGCGGGGGGGAGGGGCGAAGACGGTCCCGGTGATGGGCCGCTGCCGTCGGGTGGAGGCATGACGCATCGAGCGTGGAGCGTGGGAGGGACCCGTAATCGCAAGCGGAAAGCAACAGACGGAGCGGCGGCTGTATGCCGCTCCGTCTGTTGCAAAGCGAGCTATGCGGGAATGAGCGAAGCGAATCCCTGCATGGCGAGCGTCACTTCTTCCCCCCCTTGTCCTGCATGGGGTACGGCAGCGTGTCGAAGCAGTGGGGCTTGCCGGTGATCCGCGGGTCCTCCGTCTGTCTGAGGAACGCGTCCAGCCGGGCGCGGAGCGCCGCCTTCGTCTCCGCGTGCTTCGGATCCCCGGCCAGGTTCTCGAGCTGGAACGGGTCCTTCGCGCAGTCGTAGAGCTCCTCCCCCGGCCGCTGGCCGAAGCAGAGCGCGTAGGGGCGCCCCTCCGGCTGCTTGAGGATGAGCGACTTCGTCGGCCCGTTGTCGCAGTCCGCGAACCCCTCCTTCGCCCCCCGCGTGTTCTCCCCCGGCACGCCCGCCGGCCAGAGGTCCGGCCGGAGGTTGCGGATGTACATCCACCCGTCGACGCGGATCGCGCGCGCCGGGTACGCCTCCAGGCTCGGCTTCTGCTGGGCCGGGACGTGGCGCTCGCGGCCGACGACGACGAAATCGCGAGCCGGGTCGACGCGGCCGGACTGTTCCGAGATCAGGACCTTCATCAGCGAGCGGCCCGTCATCGCCGCGGGGACCTCCACGCCGGCCGCCTCGAGGAAGGTGGGGGCGAAGTCGGTGAAGGAGACGAAGTCGGTCACGCGCCGCCCGGGCTTGATCCGCTTCCCCCAGCGGGCGGCCAAAGGCTGCCGGACGCCCCTGTCGTAGAGGTTGGCCTTGCAGCGGGGGAAGGGCGTGCCGTTGTCGCCGGTGGAGAGCACCAGCGTGTTCTCCAGCTCGCCCAGCTCCTCCAGCCGCTTCAGCGCCGCGCCCACGTCGGCGTCGAAGCGCTGGACCTCGAAGTAGTAGTCGGCGATGTCGGAGCGGACGACGGGGTCGTCGGGCCAGAACGGGGGGACGGGGATCTTCGCGAGGTCCATCCCGCTCTGCTTCCCGCTGCCGGGGTCGTAGGGGCGGTGCGGGTCGCCGGCGCCGAGCCAGAAGCAGAAGGGCTTCCCCTTCGGTCGCTTCTCCAGGAAGTCGTCGAAGCCCTTGAAGGCCGGCCCGGCGGGGTGGGTGTCGACGTACCCGCCGGCCCGGAGCCCGCCCGGCCCCCAGGCCTTGCGCCAGTGGCCGACATGGTAGCCGGCCTTCTCGAGCAGGAGGGGGTAGACGGGGAACTTCGTCTGCAGGGTCGACCAGAGGTTGGCGCCCTCCTCCAGGCGGTAGAACATCTGGCCGGTGAGGATGGCGTTGCGACTGGGGGTGCAGGAGGGGGAGGCGACGCAGGCGTGGTCGAAGAGGACGCCCTCGCGGGCGAGGCGGTCGAACACCGGGGTCTGGACGACGGGATCGCCGTAGGCGCCGGCGTGCGGCCAGCCCCAGTCGTCGGCGATGCAGAAGAGGATGTTGGGCCGGTCGTCCGCGGCGGCGGCCGGGAGGGCGGCGGCGAGGAGAAGCAGTCCCGCGAGCGGACCGTGGCGCATGGTCGGCGTCCTGAAAGAGGGGATCGCGACAGGATAGTGCCCCGGTCCGTGCGGGGAAAACAGGAATCCGCGCCGTTTGTCGCGGAACGAACCCGGCCGGGCGAGCGTCACGAGATCCGACGCCGGAGGTCGAGCATGGTGATATCGTCCGAGGGCGGCGCCTCGCCGCGGTGGGCGGCGAGGGCGGAGACGACGGCGTCCACCAGGGCCCGCGGCGGCTGCGCGCCCTGCTCGTTGACGACCCGCAGGAACGCCTCCTCCCCGAACTCCTCCTCCCGCTCGTTCATCGCCTCCACCACGCCGTCGGTGTAGAGCAGGATCCGGTCGCCGGCGGCGAAACGGATGGACTCCTCGCGGAGGGAGGCGTCGAACCGCTCCGACCCGGCCACGCCGAGGGGGAGGCCCCGGTTGCCGAGCAGGCGCGCCCGCAGCGCCCCGCCCTCCCGCACCACCGGCGGGTTGTGCCCGCAGTTCACGAGCGTCAGCTCGCCCGTCGGGAGGTGCAGGCACGCGTAGATGATCGAGACGAACATCCCCGGCTTGATGTCGGCGCGGACGAGCCGGTTCACCGCCGCCACCGTCTCGGCGGGCGAGACGCGGCCGGGGGCCGAGGCCCGGAAGGCGCTGCGGACCATCACCATGACCAGCGCCCCGGAGATCCCCTTGCCCGACACGTCGCCCACCACGAAGCCGGCCCGCTCGCCCTCGAGCGGGAAGGCGTCCAGGTAGTCGCCGCCGACGTCGCTGGCGGGCAGGTAGGCGTGCGCCGCGTCCCAGCCGGAGAGGGGCGGCAGCTCGTTCGGCACGAGCTTTTCCTGGATCTCGCGGGCCTGCTCCCGGTCCGCCCGCTCCGCCTCCGACCGCTCCCGCCCCGCGACGGGGGGGCGGACCGGCGGCGGGGACGGGGGGCGCGGCGGCGACGCGGGCGCCGCCGGGAGCGTCCGGGAGGACGGGGAGTCCGAACGGCGGGAGTCCTCGTTCAGCTTCGGGAAGCCCCGCTCCTCGAGCGGGTCCGCGATGTCCATCGGCACCGGCCGATACGCCGGCCGGTCCCGGGGGGCGGCGGGCGCCGGGGCGGGAGCGGGCTCGACCACCGCCGCCCGGATGGAGGCGTCCGAGTCCGACCGCCCGCGCTCCAGGACCGCCCGCGCCGCCGGGTCGTCCGCATACGCCGACATCGCCCGCAGCCCGGCGGCGCGGACGACGGGCGGGACGGATTTGAGGATCTGGGTCATGCCGAGCGGCCCCTTCGCGGCGGCCCACGCGAGCGGCGCCACCGCATGCGGGTCCCCGATCTGGCCCAGCGCCAGGCAGGCCGCGCACCGCACCACCGTCGGCT
>CAYUME010000404.1:0-257 GCA_964445475.1 uncultured Planctomycetia bacterium | reverse complement strand
GAGCGTCACCACCTGGTCGACCCGCGCGTCCAGGTCCGTCTCCGCCCGCAGGGCGTCGAGCAGCGCCTTTCCCGCGCGCGCGGGGTCCCGGCCCTCGAGGATCGCGGCGACGCGGCTCCGGGCGGGGGGCGCGGACGGGACGGCGGAGGCGGACGGCGGCGGGACCGGGGACGGGCGGACGCCGGAGGGCGGCTCCGCGGCGGGCGCCGGGGCCGACGGCCGCTCGGGCGGGATCTCGCGCAGCAGCGCCTCGTGGT
>CAYUME010000403.1:0-5202 GCA_964445475.1 uncultured Planctomycetia bacterium | reverse complement strand
CCGCGGCGCCTCGGCGGGCGCCGAGAGCCCGAAGGAAAACGCCAGGAGGCCAAGGACGCCAAGACGCGCCCGGATCGTCCTTGTGTCTCCGCGGCGATCCTGGCGTCCTGGCGTTTCCATGCCGCCTCACCAGAGCTTGACCAGGGCCAAGAAGCCGTCCTCCCCGCCGCCGGGCTTGGGCTGGGCGGGGTTGACCAGCTTCGGGAGCGCCGTGGCAGCCCCCTCGGCGGAGACCGCGCCGCCGACCACAAGCAGCCCGCCCCGCAACGCGATCGCGAGGCTCTGCCCGCCCGGGACGAACGTCCCGCTCGCGAGCGGCTTCAGGTTCGTGTCGGCCGCGCAGAATCCCGCGTGCTCGCTCCCACCGAGGTTCAGGCAGTCGGGTTGCTTCTCGAGCGCCTGCGAGACATAGAACCGCCCCCAGCCGTCGAAGCAGGCCGCCTGAGGACGGTGGGTGAAGGCCAGCCCCGCCAGCGGCTCGCCCGTCCTCGCGTCGCCCATCAGGAAGAAGGACTTGCTCCGCCCCCCGTTGCCGCAGAGCTTGTGCAGGACCTTCACGTCGCGCGGGTCGTTCGCCTGCACCGTGTTCCCGCCGTCGCTCCACGTCTGGGAGACGAAGCGGTCCTTCGACTGGAACCAGAGGCCCACGCACCGCGTGTCCGCTCGCTGGCTTCCCGCCTGCGCCTCCGTCCAGTCCCACCATGTCCACCCAGCGGGGGAATAGAGATAGGGCTGCTGGAGCTGCGAGGCGACCTGCTTGTAGCCGTACGACCACGTCGCGCCGTCGTAGGGGTTCCGGACCTTGTCGTTGACGGCAAAGTTGCGTCCCTTCGCTCCCGTGCCGGGCGCGGCGGGGTTCCCCGAGACGCCAAGGCACTTCCCGTCCTTCGCGTACAGGACCGTGAAGGCCCCGCCCGGCCCCCGCCCGTAGGCGCTCCCCGAAGGCAGGAAGCCGACCTCCTGGATCCACTGGTCGCCCGGCCCCCCCACGACGGCCAGCGCCAGGAGTTGCGGCGCGAGGGGCGGCGCCTCGCCGGCGGTCCTTGGGACGGCGATCGGCACCGGCCCGCCGCTCCCCCGGTCCGCGCCTTCGGCCGGAGCCCCCCCGGACGGAAACGCCAAGGCGCCAAGGACGCCAAGACACGTCAGGACCATCCGGGTTCTCTTGGCGTCCCCTTGTCGATCTTGGCGCCTTGGCGTTTCCCTCACGAATCCGTGTTCATCTGCGCTCATCTGCGGTTCCCCGTGTCGGCTCGTCCGCCACCGCCCCTGTCGGGGCCACGATCACCAGATAGTTCTCCCGCGCCCCCGTGTCGCCCCCCGCCAAGTTGCCGCCCAGATCGATCCGGCCCGCCGGGTACGACTTCCGGTAGACGTGGTACGTCGAGTCCCCCGCCGTCCTCGAGAACATCCGCATCCCCGTGTCCCGGTATCCCGCCATCCAGGGGGGGAGCTGCGGGGGAGCCGCAAACGCACGGCTGTCGTATCCGATGAAGACGTCCACCGGCCGGTTGACGGCAAAGGCGAGATACCGCTCGGCCGTCCAGTCCTTCTCCGTGTTCGACAGGAGCACGGCCACGTGCCCGCGAAGGGCGTCGGGCATGCGGGTCATCTCGTAGCCCCTGTCGGTGTACATCAGGGCGCCTTCCGCCAGGCGGGCGATACGCGGAACGAACCGGTCGGGATCGGCCGGCGTCAGGACCTTGACCACCAGATCCATCGGCTCGGCGACCAGGGGCCCCGACGGCCCGGCCTGGGCGCGGAAGCCCTCCTCGACGTCGACGGCCCGGCGGTCGCCGGCCCGTACGAGGCGGACGCGCCCCTCGGTGACCTCGAGGCGCGTCGACTCCGCCTCCGCGGCGAGCGCCAGCCGCGTCCCGAGCACCCGCGCCTCCGCATGCGGCGTCGCGAAGGTCATCGGGCGGCCCTTCGGCTGCGGCGCCACCGAGGCGGACAACATCCCCTCCCGGAGGACGACCCGCTTGGCGCCGACCTCCGCCGCCAGCGCCAGCCGGCTCCCCGGCTCCGCCTCCACCCGCGTCCCGTCCGCGTACCGGATCGCGACCGACGACCCGGCGGGAATCCGGAGGGCGTCCCCCGCGCGCAGTGCCAGCCCCGGCCGCGCGGGAATCGACTCCGCGCCGCGGCCGACAGAGACCGCGCCGAGGACGGCCTCCACGAAGGCCTCCGAGGCCGGCGGGGGCCCGCCGGCGAGAAAGACCGCCCCGGCGACAACCAGGACCGCGGCGGCCGCCGCCGCGACGGCGGCGAGGCGCCGACGCGACCTCGTCCACGACCTCTCGGCGCGCAGCCGCGCCGCCGATTTCCTCGCCAGGTCCTCCATCACCGACCGAGCGAAGCCGTCCTCGTCCCGCGCGATCGCCGCGAGAACGCGGCGCGCGAAGCCCCCCTCGGGCTCCGCGGCGAGCATCGCGCCGAGGACGCGGTGGTCTGCGTAGAGCGCGGCGAATCGCGCCCGGGCCGCGGGATCGGCCTCGAGCCGTCCGGCCAGTTCGTCCGCGCCGGCGTCGTCCAGCGCGCCGTCGAGGCACTCCGTCATCAGGACGTCGCGTCGGTCCATGGCCATCCCGATCGGGTGTCAACCGAAACGGCTTATCCCCTGGCGTTAGGCTTGGCGGGCCTGGCGCCCTGGCGGCCCGAACCGCCTCCCGTCACGTCGTCCGCCCCGCCACCGCCTTCCGCTCGACGCACGCGCGCAGCTTCCGCCGGATGGCGAAGAGCTGGAACTTGACCGCCGCGAGGCTCTTCCCGATCCGCCGGGCGATCGTCTCCAGCGGGGCATCCCGGTCGTAGCGCATCTGCAGGACCGCACGGGGACCCGCGGGCAGGAGCGCCACGCACTCGCGAAGGGCGCGGACGCGGGTCTCGTCCAGGCCGCCCGGCCCCGCCGCGGCCGCACCGGAGTCGAGCGCCTCCGCCGCGACGCGCTCCAGCCGCCGCCCCTCCCGGCGGATCCGACGGCATTCGTTCAGGAGCAGGTTCCTCGCGATCGCCGCCAGCCAGGCATAAAAGTGTGTCCCGGGCTCGTACTGGTCGATTCGCTTGTAGGCCTCGACGAAGGCCAGGTGGGCGATCTCGTCGGGGTCGACGCCCGGGGGGCAGTGCCCCGCCACCGCCCCCCTGAGGCGGCGCTGGAGGGCGTTGATCACGTCCGCGTACGCGGCCCGGTCGCCCGCCTGCACCCGCCGGAGGGCCGCCTCGATCGCCTGCTCGTCCATGCGAAGCTCCCCAGGACTCCATACCCGTCCGCCGCGTCCGGTTAGGCGGGACCCGCATCATATCACGTCCCCGGCGCGCGCGATCCCCCTCCCCAGCACGCCCCGTCCCCCACCGTATGTATACTAATGTACATACGTATGTACATTAGTATACATATCGGGAGCCGGGCGCGGGCGGGGCGTTCCCCCCCCCCGCCCCCGCGGGAGACACGCCCTGCGGCGCGCCCCCCCCGGCCCCCCACCTTATGTATACTATGGCACATACTTTTTTACATTAGTGTACATTGGGGGTCCCGGGCGCGGGTGGGGATGGCCCCCCCCGCGCCCGCGCGGTAGACTCGCCGTGCGTCGCGCCGCCCCCTCCAGCCCCCGGAGAACGGACCATGCCCGACCTCGTCCGCCAGAGCTTCTCCATCGAACCCGACCTGTACCGGGAGTTCCGCCGCCTCGTGTGCGGGCGGGGCTACGCGAACCAGTCGGAGTTCCTCCGCGACCTGATCCGCGGGGCGCTGGTCGCGGAGGAGTGGACGTCGGGAACGGAAGTCCTGGGGACGATCACGATCGTCTACGACCACACCCGGCGGGAGCTGTCGCAGAAGCTGACGCGCCACCAGCACGAGCACCACCACGCGGTGCTGGCGGCGACGCACGTCCACCTGGACCACGACCTCTGCGCGGAGGCGATCCTGATGCGCGGCCCGGCGGCGGAGCTCCGTGCCCTGGCCGACCGGCTCCGGCAGCAGAAGGGCGTCCTCCACGCGGCGCTGGCCCTGAGCACCACCGGCCGGCGCGTGGCCGGCCCGCCCCGCCGACACTGACCCCGGCCGCCGCCCTTCCCCTGGACAGGCCCCTTCGACTTCTGTAGTATTACGATATGTAAATTCGTATTAACACGCGTTCTGGAGATGCTTATGCGAACCCGCCCCCTCCCGCTCGCGGCGCTGCTGCTGCCCCTTGCCCCCGTTCCGCCGACCCACGGCGAGGACGTCCCCGCCGGCGCCCCCAACGAGCCCAGCAAGCTCTTCACCCAGGACGCATCCCCGCTCGGGGCCGGCGGGTGGCAGGTCCAGACCAACCTCGTCCACGTCCGCGCCTCGCGCGCGTGGGACGCGGACGGCGGCCCCGCCGCCCGGCCCCTCTCCCGCGCCACCCTCCTCGAGACCGTCCTCAACCACGGCGTCACGGACGAACTCGACCTCGGCCTCGGGCTCGGATACACCTGGCTCCTCGATGACGACGCCGACCCCGACGACGGGCACGGCGTCACCGACCTCGTCGCCGTCGCGAAGTGGCGGCTGCTGGAGACGGACGGAGGGTCCTCTATCGGCGTCACGCCGACGCTGCTCATCCCCATCGGCGACGAAGGCTCCCCGTACTGCCTGGGTCCGGGCCAGGGCTACTGGGCCTTCGACGCCCGAGCCGCTCTCGTCCAGGACTGGGCCCCCAGCTGGAGCACGAACATCGACGTGGGCTATGTGGCGGTGTTCGGGGACCGGGAGGAGGACCGGGGTCTTTTCTCCGCCAACACGGCGGTCGGCTGGCAGCCGCTGCCTTGGCTCCAGCCGGAGGCGGAGCTGCACTACGCCCGCGCCTTCGTCCGCCACGCGAGCTGCTCCGACCACGCGGCCGTGACGGCCGCTGTCGTCCTCCCCTTGGCCGACTGGATCTGCCCCCGCGCGGGCGTCCAGCAGGTCTTCGCCGGCCGGGAGACGGACCATGCGACGGTCGTCAAGGTGTCCGTCGACTGGAACTTCTGACCGGGCTGTTGTATTACGAACGGCAACGTCGTAATATCCCCCCGGAGACCCGGCCATGCACATGGGCAACGAGATCCTGACGCTCCCGGTGGCGGGGGCGCTGGGGGCCGCCGCGGTCGGCGGCCTCGCGGTCGCCGCGGCGAAGGCCCGGCGCGACCTCGACGAGCGCCGCGCCCCCCTCCTCGGCGTCCTCGGCGCCTTTGTCT
>CAYUME010000402.1:0-5211 GCA_964445475.1 uncultured Planctomycetia bacterium | reverse complement strand
GCCGCGCTTCGTCCAGAAGTCGGCCTCGACGACGCTGTTGAGGACGACGAAGTGGACGCCCTTGTGGTCCCAGGAGTAGGTGGGCTTGCCGAAGAGCTGCTGCCACTTCTTCCCCATGTCGAGGTACCAGTCGTGCTCGCCGACCATGATCTTGAGGGGGGCCTTGAGGCGCTCGAGGATCCGGGCGCCGAGCTCCAGCTCGTGCTCCTGGCCGAGCTGCGCCAGGTCGCCGCCGTAGAAGACGAAATCGGGGCGGGGGTCCAGGGCGTTGACGTCGTCCACGGCGCGGAGCAGGGCCCGCGCGAAGCGGTCGTTCAGGTCGCTGCCGTAGAGGTGCGAGTCGGAGATGTAGGCGAAGCGGAAGGCGGCGCCGTCCCCCGCCCCGCCGGCGCCGAGGGCCACGCGCACGGGCGTGAAGAGGGCGCCGGGGAGGGCGGCGGCCGCGGCGGCGGTGGCGGCCCGCTTCAGGAAAGCGCGACGATCGGCGCGATCGGGGTCGATTCTCATGGTCTGCTCCTTCGTGGGATTACTTGCCGCCGCCCATCACCCGGTCCTCGAACGGCAGCCGCTTGCGCGACGCCAGCGCGTCGTCGCGGAAGGCGCGGCTCTTCGCCGCCGCGGCCCGCTGGGCCTCGAGCTGGCGGCGGTTCTCCGCGTCGAGCCGCCGGTCGGTCAGGCTGAAGAGGAAGGCCACCACCTGGTCGATCTCCGTCTCGGTCAGGGCGAGCGGCTCGACGCCGCCGTCGAGGAAGGGATTCGCCTCCCCGCCCTTGTTGTAGTGGTCCATCACGTCCCAGAGCGTCGGCAGGGAGCCGTCGTGCATGTAGGGGGGCGTGATCGCGATGTTCAGGAGGATCGACGTGCGGAACGAGCCGATGTCGGCGCGGCTCTTCGTGACCAGGAACCGCCCGAGCTCGCCCAGGTCGCTGCCCAGGGCCAGCTCGTCCAGCTTCTTCTCGGAGGCGTCCGCCTTCAGGGCCTTGAGGGCGCGAGCCGCCAGCTTCTCGAAGTCCTGGTGGCGGGCGGAGACGCCGACATTATGGAAGCGGTTGTCGCTCCCCAGGGGGTTGGAGGGACTCAGGGGGTGGCAGGTGACGCAGCGGGCCTTGCCGTTGTAGAGGTCCAGGCCGGCGCGCGCGTCTTCCGTGAGGGCCCCGGCGTCGCCCTCGACGTAGCGCCGGAAGGGCGAGTCGAGGAAGACCAGGGTCCTCTCGAAGGCGCCGATGGCCCGGCCGATGTCCTCGAAGGTCGCGTCGCGGCCATACGCATCCCGGAAGGCCTTCGCATAGGCCGGATCGCCGGCGACGGCCTTCACCGCGGAGGCCTCGTCGGGCATGCCCATTTCGATCGGGTTGATGATGGGCATCATCGCCTGGTGGTCGAGGGTCGGCGAGCGCCCGTCCAGGAAGAGGGTCTGGAGAAGCACCGTGTTGAGGACGGTGGGGGCGTTGCGCTTGCCGAGCTGCTTCTGGATTCCCTCGGAGGTCGGCCGCTGGTCGGAAAAGCCGCGCGTCACGTCATGGCAGGTGGCACAGGCGACCGTGCCGTCCTTCGAGAGGCGCGGGTCGAAATAGAGCTTGCGGCCCAGGGCCACGCGCGCGGGGGTCATCGCGTTGTCCTTGGGGACGAACGCGGCCCATACGACCGGGTCGAGGCCCGCGGGGGCGTGGGTCACGTCGGCCGACGGCAGGAGCCGGTCGAGCTCCCGCTGCTGGACGTCCATCGGCGCCGCGCCGTGCAGATCCGCCGGCTCCGCGGCTAGCGCGAGGCCCGGCAGCAGGAGGGCCGCCGCGAGCAGCCCGGTCCCGACCGCCGCCCGAGGTGCGTCTGGCCTTTTCATCGCCGCCTCCTTGATCATGATTTTGTCGCGATTCCAGCGGATTTCCCGCCCTCGCGCTTCCGGCACGCCGCGCAGATCCCGCGGAACAGGACCTGCCCGTCCGTGATCGTGAACCCCAGCCGGCGGGTGTTCGGCCGCGGCAACGCGTCCAGCCGCTCGTCGTAAACGTCGATGATCCGGTCGCAGCGCACGCAGACGAGGTGGTGGTGGATCCCCGTGGTCCCGTCGAACCGGGCCTTCGCCCCGGTGTGCAGCGCCTTGGAGATCACCCCGATTCGGACGAGCGTGTCCAGGACCCGGTAAACCGTCGTCCGCGAGATACCGGGAAGACGGTTCCGAATGACGGCGAAGAGCGTCTCGGCGTCCGGGTGGCCCCGGCCGTCGAGGACCGTTTCGAAGATGACGCGACGCTGGGTGGTGAGGGCCAGGCCCCCCGTGCGGCACCGGGACTCGAACGCGCGTACCGCGGCCTGCCGTCGCTGGAGAGATTCGTCCACAGGATGCCCGGTTCCGGCCCCCGCACGAGGAAAATGGAATTATATTGCAGTTGGAAAATATTATCAAGTATTATCGCAATGAAACTCCGTCGTGTCCCGCCGGCCTTCCCCGGGGGCATTCAGGGGAGATGTGAGATGTGGACGGCGGCCTGCAAGCCCTGTCCAGGACGACAGGGCGATGGGCCTTGCGTCCCCGGCGCCTTGGCGGATCGACCTCGTCAGGATTTCGCGCGCCGCATCGCCACCGCCGCCGCGCCGACGATCCCCGCGTCGTTTCCCAGCGCCGCGCGGACGACTTCCACGTGAACGCGCGGCGTCATCGTGGCCGCCGCGAGGACCGGCTTGAGCGCCCCGGCGAAGAGGTCGAAGTGGTCGTCCATGACCCCCCCGCCGAGGATGAGGCGCTGCGGGAGGAAGGTGTGGAGGAAGGTCCAGACGGCGGTGGCGGTCCCCTGCAGGATGCGGTCGACGACCTTCCGGGCTGCGGTGTCTCCCGCCTTCGCCGCCGCGAGGACGGCGCGGGAATCGGCGAAGCCCGCCGCCTGCCCCGCCTTGCCGATGGCCGTCCCGGAGGCGACCGCCTCGAGGCAGCCGGCACGGCCGCAGTAACATGCCGGGCCGTCGGGCAGCGCGGGGACGTGCCCCAGCTCCGGGTGCTCGCCCCGGACGCCGCGGTAGATCTTGCCGCCGACGAGCGCCGCGCCGCCAACGCCCGTGCCGAAGGTGAGCATGACGACCGGGTCCGCGCCGCGTCCCGCGCCCACGAAACACTCGCCGACTGCCGCCATGTCCGCGTCGTTCTCGAGCCAGGCGGGCACGCCGAAGCGATCGCGGAGCGGCGTGACGAGGTCGCAGTCCATCCAGTCGGCCAGCGTGTAGAGGTTCCGGACGAGCCCGCGGGGCGGGTCGAGCGGCCCCGCGCAGCCGACACCGATGCCGGCGAGGTCCCGGGCCTGCCAGCCGGCCTGCGCAAGGACCTGGCGGACGGCCTCCGCGAGCCGGTCGACGGCGCGAGGGAAGCCCTGCTCGGGCTCGGTGGGGAGGGCGGTGCGGGCGACGATGCGGCCGTCGGCGTCCACCGCCGCGACCGCCATCTTCGTCCCGCCGATGTCGATGCCGACGGCACGGCGGCTATTCATGCTCGGCGCCTGAAGGAAGGGGGGGGACGACCGAACGCGGATTCACGCAGATGCAGCGGCGCCCGTCAACGATTATCCCAGCAGACCCCGGATGTACCGCGCGTTCCCCGCGAAGACCCCCTTCACGTCCTTTGGCGTGGCATACGTCTCGATCACCAGCCAGCCCTCGAAGCCGGTCTTGAGGATCGCCTCGATCACTTTCGGGAAGTCGATCCGCCCCTCGCCGAAGACCGGGGACTTGTCCTTGAGATGGACCTGCCCGAGCCCCGCCTTGCCCAGCACGCCGATCTCGCGCACCGGGTCGAACTGCTTGATCTGGACGGGGTTCTCGACGTCGTAGTAGACCTTCACGGCGGGCGAGCCGGCCTTCTCGAGGATCCGGAGGTTGTCCTCGGCGGCGAGGACGTTCTCGAGGGCGAGGACCACCCCCGCCTTTTCCGCGAGCGGGGCCAGCGCCTTGAGGCGGTCCGCCACGACCTGCTGCTCCTCCCGCGTCTCGTAGGACTGCTTGAAGAAGCCGGGCAGGAGGATCGTCTTCGCGCCCAGCTCGCGGGTCGGCGCGATCGCCTGCTCGATCCACTGCGGGGCGTCCGGGTGGCTCTTGAGCGCGTCGCGGTGGAGGACCTCGAGGCCGGTCGAGCAGACGGCGAGGCCGGCGGCCGTGGCCGCCTCCCGGAACCGCTTCAGCCGCTCCGGGTCGGCGATCGGCAGGCGGCCATCCTTCGGCTTGCCGGTGGAAATCTCGACGCCGTCGAGCCCGGCCTCCCTGGCGAGGGCGAAGGAGCCGGGGTCGCCCTCCTTCCCGAGGCTCCAGTCGCAGCCGCCGATCCGGAAACGCGAGGCCGCGGCGGCCTCGGCGCGCGAGGCGCCGGGCCGGAGCCCGAGAACGGCGGCGATCGCGGCGCCGGCGGCGGAGGACGTGAGCGCGCGACGGTGAAGCGTCATGGCCCGATCTCCCGATCAGCGGGACTCCGCGTCCCCCGTGCCTCCGTCATCCGTCAGCTCTTCGCCTTGGGCTCCGGCCCGCCCTCCGGGTGGCAGCTTCCGCACCGGATCGCGTGGATATCGTTGCGGCTCTCCGTCGACCGGTACGTCGTGTCCAGCGCGGCGACGTCCTTGTGCTTGTCGTCCGGCCACGGGTGGCACTGCGCGCACGCCCCACGCGCGGCAAGGCTCATCTCCGCGCCCCGCGGGAAGTGGCACGTCGCGCAGGCGATCCCGTGGTGGACGGACCCCTTCGGGTCGCGGGGCGGCGGGAGGCCGCCGGGGTGGCAGGAGGCGCAGCCCAGCGTGGCGTGGAACGCCCCGCGCCCGTCCCCGGCGCCGTCGGACGCCGAGTGGCACCGCTGGCAGAGCGCGGTGGTGTCCGTGACCGGGACGTGCGCCCGCCGGAGCGGGTCGTAGGCCGCCAGCTTCCCCGCCGCGGTCGAGGCCGGGTCGTGGCAGGCCTTGCAGTGCACGCCCTGCCAGGCTTCGACGCCCGCCTCGACCAGCCGCCACGGACCCTTCCGGTCGAGCGGCTGCACGAAATCGCCGACCGCGCGCGTCGCGGCCTGGAGGGGGGCGTGGCAGCGGAGGCACTCGTCGCTCAGCGTCTCGGCGGCGTTGTGGCGGGCGTTGAGGAGGGCGGTCGCCGCGCCCGCGGCGTGCTTGCTGCCACCCCATCGCGCGTGCTCGTCCGCATGGCATCCTTTGCAGTCGGCGTCGGGACACGGCGCGACCGCCCCCCGGCGCC
>CAYUME010000401.1:3374-5217 GCA_964445475.1 uncultured Planctomycetia bacterium | reverse complement strand
GCCCGGGCCGAGGGGGCGTCAGGCCTTCACGATCTTCTCCCGCCCCGCCGTCACCGCGCCTGCTCCCCGTACCGAGCCTTCAGCGTCCGCGGGAGGCTCAGCCCCAGCACCGCGCAAAGGGCTCCGACGAGAAGGAGGGGATAGTAGACGGCGTACGGCTGGCCGAGGGCGAGCGCGGCGGCTCCCCACGCGAGCAGGACGAAGCCGAGGACGGCGACGGACTGGAGGGCCCCGAGGACGAATCCGCGCGCGATCCCCCGCCCCGCGCAGAGCCCGATCGCCGCGCCGAGGAGGCCCAGCACCGTCCCGAGGATCCCGCCGATCCATCCCGCCGCCCGTCCGTTCCACCACGCCCCGGGGAGAAAGGGGTCTTCGCCGGGCGCACACTGGAGAAGCCGGAGGAGGCCCAGCTCGACGGTCCCCGCGCCGGCGAAGGAGACGTTCAGCACCAGCTTCTCCGGGGACGCGGCCCCGTCGCCGTCGATCCGGAAGGGGAGCCGGAAGTCGCGCCAGCCGGGCGCACCGTCGACCTCGTGGCGGGAAAACCAGGGACCTCCGGGCGGACCGTAGACCAGCATCTCGAGACGCGTCCCCGCCCTCGTCCCGTCGCCGCGGACGCGGCCGGCCAGGGCGAAGCCGCGGGCGAGGACGCCGGGACGCTCGAGGTTGAGGAGCGTCACGGTTCCCGGGGCGGCGGCCCGGACGCGGAGGAAGGGGGAGGGCGACTCCGACCCCGGGGGGAGGATCTCGGCCGAAGGCGGGAGCGCCCCGGCGTCCCAGGCGACCTCGCGCAGGAGGTCTTCCGCGCCGGCCGGCGCAGCCAGCAGGAGCGCCAGGAGCGCCGCCCGGCCCCTCATGACGCCGTGCTCCCGCCCTTCTCCTTCGCCTCCCGGGCGAAACGGGCGCATGTCGTCTGCCATGCGAGGATGTCCGAGACCGCGATGAACTCCTGCTCGAGCCGGCCCCCCTGGCGGGGATGCGGCGTGACGGCGTAGCATTGCCCCGGCCCGGGGATCTTGCCCTCGGCGTGGAGCTCCCCGAGCAGGACCACGAGGAGGTTGCGGTCCTGCCACTCCTTCGTGTTGACGAGCGCCTTGAAGTCCTCCGGCGACGCCGCCTGCGGCGTGAGCGTGCCCTGGATCACGTCGAGCATCTCGACCGACCCGTCCGGCCGGCGGAGGAACCAGTCGCCGAACTTGGACATGAAGACGGGTGCGACGCTGCCGGAGACAAGCCAGGACCAGGGGGCCAGCCAGGCCAGCGTCTGCTCCGGCTGGATCCCCTCGATGATCAGGTCGTCCCAGGAAGGCTTGCTGCTTTTCATGGGGCCCCCGCGAAATCGGGCTGCCGATCCCCTTTCCTCAATTATACAAGACCGGGCCGGGCGAGGGGCAAAAAACGCCCGGGACCCGTCGCGTCAGCTCTTGCGCGTGACGACGAGCTCGGCGAGCGCCGCGAGGGTCGGGGCGCCGCCGGGGAAGGGCGCCAGCGCCTTCCGGGCCGTCTCCGCGAACTCCCGCGCCTTCGTCTTCGACGCCGCGAGACCGAAGACCGCCGGGTACGTCAGCTTGCCGGCCTTCGCGTCCTTGCCGGGGGTTTTGCCGAGGTCCTGCGCCGTCCCCACCACGTCGAGGACGTCGTCGGCGACCTGGAAGGCGAGGCCGAGGTGGAGGCCGTAGGCGCCCGCCGCCTCGACCTGCTCCGCGTCCGCCCGCGCGGCGATCGCGCCCATCCGCGCCGCGACGCGGATCAGGGCCGCGGTCTTCCAGCGATGGATGATCTGGAGCAGCTCCGCGTCGCCCGGGCCCCAGACCAGTCGCTCGGTGTACGTCGGCGTCAGCTT
>CAYUME010000401.1:0-3364 GCA_964445475.1 uncultured Planctomycetia bacterium | reverse complement strand
GGCGGAGGGCATGCGCCGATCCGCGGCCTTCAGGAGGCGCGTGGTCTTCGGGAGGCGGACCGAGGTGCCCGGACCCCGGTTCTCCGACCGCATGTCCAGGACCTGCCCGCCGACCATGCCCTGCGTCCCGGCCCCCTCGGCCAGCTCGCGCACGAGGGCGGGGACGAGGTCGGGGGGCGAGCGACGGGCGAGCACCTGGAAGGCGATGGTGAGCAGAGCGTCGCCGGCGAGGATCGCCATCGCCTCCCCGAAAACCTTGTGGCAGGTCGGCCGCCCGCGTCGGAGGTCGTCGTCGTCCATCGCGGGGAGGTCGTCATGGACAAGGGAGTACGTGTGGACGCATTCGAGGGCGCATGCGGAGGGGAGGGCGGGGTCCGCGAGGCCGAGCCCGTCGCCGCATGCGCCGCGGAGGGCGTCGGCGGTGAGCAGGACGATGGCGGGGCGGATACGCTTGCCACCGCCGAAGAGGCTGTAGCGCATGGCCTTGTGGACCTCGACCGGCTCGACGTCCTCGGCGGGGAGCCAGTCGTTGAGGGCCTCGTCGGTGCGCTTGCGGATGGACTCCAGCTGGGTTGCGAGCTCCGGGCTCCGGGGCACAGGTGCCGGTTCCGGGGCCCGGGACCTGGATGAGGTGGGTTTCTTCGGGAGCACGGGCGTCTCCTGGCGCAAGGGGGACGCGATTATGTACCACAAAGGCTTGCGCAGGCGAAGCAAGTTCGAACCGGACGATCACGGTCGCCCCTCGCGCCGCCGACGCCTCGCTCGTTCAGCCGCCGGGCGGCGGAGGACGAATCGGGCCCCCGCGGGGCTCGCGGTCACGGGGCTTTCTCCCGGCGGAGCCCGGTCGGCGGCGGCCGGATCCGCCCTGTCAGCCGGCGTGGACGACCGCCTCTTCCGGGTCGGGCTTGCGGCGGACTCCCGATCCGCCGTAAAGCTCGTAGAACCCCAGGGCCGCGAAGTAGAGCACGCCCATCGCGAGGGCGCGGTGGGGCTCCGTCTGCCATGCCCCGGGATCGTCCCCCGTGCCGGGCAGCGGGCGGTCGGCGCCGAGCAGGGGAAAGGGGAGGACGCTGCAGAATCCGAAGAACAGGTAACAGGCGCAGGCGAAGCCCCACCGGGCCTTGTGGTCCGGGTCTTCCACGAAGGCCTTCGGGTCGAGGATCGCCGCGATGAACTTGTTGAGCGTCAGCCCGAGAACGGTCGCCAGCGGCCAGACGCTGCGGGCGCCGAGCGCGAATCCGCCGGCGGCGAGGATGTAGACGGCGGCCAGCCCCCAGAAGGCGCGCATCCATTGCGGGGACGCGCGGCGGCGTTCGAGGGTGGCGCCGAGCGCGACCGACGCATGGATGACGATGAACTCGAGGACCAGGAGCGTGACCATCCGCTCCACCGCGTCCCCGCCCACGCGCTCGGGGCGCGCCCACGTCAGGAGGAAGAGGCCGGCCAGCGCAAAGTCCGGGAAGGCGGCGGCGGCGTCGCGCCAGGTGACGCGGATGACGCCCGGGGCCAGGAGGAGCCAGAGGCGCGGGACGCCCCAGGCGAGGGCGACGCCGGCGGCCAGCGCCGGGAGCGCGTCGCGCTCGGGGACCGGCGCCGTGAGGCCCCGGAGGCCCCAGGCGGCCAGCGGGAGGCCGGAGAGGTAGGCCGCGACCGCGACGAACAACGTCACGCCCCCGGCGCAGCCGAACGATTTTTTCGTATCCGGCGAAGGCGGGTCCATAGCGTGGTTGCAGAGGTCGACCGGATTGCTTCCGAGAGCCGCGTCGTTCCGGCCCCGATGGGGAGTCGCTCCCCGCGACACGGGCCCGATCAAAACAGCCCGCCCTCGCCCTCGGCCGGCTTCGTCTTTCTCGCCTTCCGCTGCTCCTTTTCCACGTCCTCCGTCTTCTTCGCGTCGAACGGCTCGAGCGCGTCGCCCTTGAGGAGGATCTCGACCTTCTTCTCGGCGGCGCCGAGGATCTCCTCGCAGCGCTTCAGCGCCTTCACGCCCCCCTCGTAGGCGGCAAGCGCGTCCTCGAGCGGCAGGTCGCCCGACTCCAGCTTCCCCACCGCCTCCTCGACGGCGGCGAGGTGGTCCTCGAAGCGGTCCTTCTTCATAACCCGGTCCTCGAATGGTTAGAGACGTGTCACGGGTAACCGAAAGGTCCGTTCTGTGATATGCAGCAAATGGCGCGGCGGTTGTTTGCCGCGCCATTTGCTGCAAAGCGAGCCCTGCAGGGAAGAGCGAAGCGATTCCCTGCTGGACGAGCGGTTATTCCACGCGCGAGGTGATCTCGCCCTCGCCGAGCCGCGTGTGCAGGCGGTCGCCGGGCTTCACGTCCTTCGCCGATTTGACGATCCGGGCGGGGGCGGAGCCCCGCCCCTCGATCCGCGTCACGCTGTAGCCGCGCGCGAGGACGCGGAGCGGGCTGAGGCCCTCCAGACGCCCGGCCATCCCGCCGAGCCGCGTCCGCGCCAGCGTCAGCTTCCCCTGGAGGACGGACGGAAGCCGGCCGGAGAGGCCCTCCACGTCCTTCCGCGCCCGGGCGAGGCGGTCCTTCAGGCGCACGGGAAGGCGCGCGGCGAGGTCGTCCAGCCGCTGCTGGAGCTGGCGCACGCGGTCCATCGGGTCGCGCAGCACCCGCGTGGCGCCCAGCGCCTTCACGCGCTCCCGGAGGACGTCGAGCCCCCCCCGCAGGGCCGTCACCAGCCGCTGGCGGAGCGAGGCCAGCTCGCCCTCCAGGTCGTCGAGCTTCGGCAGGACCAGCTCCGCCGCCTCGGAGGGGGTGAGCGCCCGCCTGTCCGCCACGAGGTCGGCGATCGTGATGTCGATCTCGTGGCCGACGGCGGAGACGACGGGGAGGGCGGAGGCGGCGACGGCGCGGGCGACGGCCTCCTCGTTGAAGGTCCAGAGGTCCTCGGCGCTCCCGCCGCCCCGGCCCACGATCAGGACATCGACCTCGGCGCGGTCGTTCGCCCTCCGGATCGCGTCGGCGACCTCGGCCGCCGCGCCCTCGCCCTGGACCCGGCAGGGGTAGATGACGAGGCGGGCGCGAGGGAAGCGGCGGTCGATGACGGTGAGGATGTCGCGCAGGGCCGCGCCGGTGGGGGAGGTGACGATGCCGACGGCGGCGGGGAGGAAGGGGAGCGGGCGCTTGCGGGCCGGGTCGAAGAGCCCCTCCTTTTCGAGCTTGGCCTTCATCTGCTCGAAGGCGAGCTGGAGGGCCCCCACGCCCTTCGGCTCCATCCGCTCCGCGATCAGCTCGTACGTGCCGCCCTTCTCGTAGACGGAGATCCGGCCGAAGACGACGAGGGAGGCGCCCTCCTCGACCTGGAAGCGGAGGCGGGCGACGCTGCCGCGGAACATGACGCAGCGCAGCGAGGC
>CAYUME010000400.1:0-5224 GCA_964445475.1 uncultured Planctomycetia bacterium | reverse complement strand
CCGACTCGGGGATGGCGATCGGGATCTGCTACGCCCGCCCCTACGTCCTCAACTATTCGTTCGACCAGATCGAGGATCCCTACCTCACGACCTTCGAGGCCGACTCGAACATGGAGCAGTCCTTCAGCCGCTTCCGGGCGGCCTTCGCGAAGGACATCCGGCTGCGCGAGGCGGGCGAGGCCGGATTCCTCACGCACGTCTCCTTCGGGGCCGGGCTCGACATCGGGTACGAGCGCTGGGAGTTCCGGTCGGCCACGGCCAGCGCGTCGGACAACGCCACCGGCTTCGGCTTCGGCGTCGGCGGGCTGCTGGGCGTCTACGACGACGGCTCCGCCTTCCGCGCCAACCTCGGCCTCGCCTACCAGTCGGCCGTCCTCTGGAACTTCAACATCGACCCCGACATCTACCCCGCCTTCGACATGCCGCAGCAGGTGAACGCAGGGGCGACCTTCTACCTCCTCGAGGGGTACCCGCTCCGGACGACCTTCGACTTCCAGTGGATCAACTGGGCGGCGACGGCCGACACCGCCTTCTTCGCCGGCCAGCCGGAGTTCGAGGACGCCTTCAACTTCTCCTTCGGGGCCGAGTACAAGGTCCCGGTGGGCGGCGGCGTGAACCTCTACCCGCGCGTCGGCTACCGCCGGTTCGACGCCCCGTGGAGCGACCCGGACGATCTCCCGATGACAGGGCCGTTCAAGCTCCTCCTCGACACGAAGGGGGGGGCCTTCAACCTGGTCACGGTCGGGATCGGCGTCTCCTGGGCGTCGGAGCAGGGCCAGATCCGGTCGGTGGACATCGGCGCCGACTTCGGCGGCGACGCCCCGAACGTGGCATTCGGGCTGAACTACGAATTCTGACATGCTGGGAGTCGAACCATGAAGTGCCATATCGCATCCTTCGGGCCCCGCCGTTCCGTCGCGGCGTGTCTCCTCGCAGCCGTTCTCCTGGTTCCCGCCTGCGAAAGCGGGGACGTGGGGGAGGGCGACCAGCCGGGGGCCTACACGGTACGGGTATCGGAAAAGCTGGACGGCTCGGAGGCGAACGCGCACTGCGATACCGCCTCGCTCTCGGGCGACGGCCGGTTCCTGGTCTTCCGCACGATCGCCACGTCGCTGGTCCCCAACGACGCCAACAATCTCATCGACCTCTTCATCAAGGATCGCACCACCGGCGCGATCCAGAACATCACCAACTTGTCATCCGGCGAGTTCGGTCCCTTCCCCCGCGACAACCACAGCCCCGTCATCTCCGCAGACGGCCGTTACGTCGTCTTCGAGTCCATCGGCATCTATTTCGAAGGCACCTTTGGCCCCCTGCCTCCCTATAACAGGAACATCTGGCGGTACGACCGGCAAACCGGGGAGTTCCGCGCCGTCGGCAACGTCTTCTCCATGCCGAACGCCAACCTGAGCCGGCCGAGCGTCTCGGCCGACGGGAGATATGTCGCATTCGAGTCGTCCGCCAGCGACCTGGTGGGAGGCATCGATCCCCTCGGGAACAGACAGATCTGGGTTGCGGACTTCGCCGGTGTCGTCAATCCCGGCGACCTGCCCGTCGTCACGCTGGTCTCCCGGGCGGTCGGGGGGGCCACCGTCCCCGCCGACGCCCACTGCTCGTTTCCGAAGATCAGCGGCGACGGCAGCGTCGTCGTCTTCCAGTCTGGCGCCACCAACCTGCATGCCTCGTCGACGGGCCTGCGGGATATCTATCTGGGCACCCCCGCGGGCGACCCGGTCGAATTCGTCTCCTGGGCCGAACCCGGCCTCCCCTTGGATGCGGTCACGGCCTATCCCTCGGTCAGTTGGGACGGCGACTACGTCGCCTTCGCCGCGGGGGGGATCAGCCCCTTCACGCACCCGACGTTGCCGGGATCCGCGGTCTTTCGCCGGAACCGGGTCGCGATGACCACCGAGCTGGTGGCCGCCGAGACGATCAACACCGGGATGTCGGTCGAGCCCATCGAGCCGACCTCCATCTCCGGCGACGGCCGTTTCGTGGCCTACGCCTCCTCGGCCGCGGCGGATATCTTCGTCATCCGCGTGCGGGACATGCACGCCTCCGAGCCCTTCACCGCGTCTGTCCACCTTTCGGGCTCCCTGCCCCAGTTGACCTGTTCGAAGCCCTTCCTCTCGGCCGATGGGCGGTGGGTCTGCTGGGAGACCCAGGACGGATCGCTCGTGACGGGCGATACCAATGGCTTCCGGGACATCTACCTCCGGGGTCCGCTGCGCTAGGAATCCGCCCTTGTCGGATTCGCAGGATCCGACTCTTCCCCTCTGCACCCTGCCTTGACGCCTCCCTCCTGACGGCTAGAATGTCACGCTGTCGCAATTCAATAGAACTCCATGGCCGGAGGAACTCCATGCGCCACATCCTGCTCATCGTGCTCGCCGTTGCCGGTCTTGCCGGGGCGGCCCGGGCCCAGGCTCCCGCCCGCGCATGGGCCCTGTCGATCAACGGCGCCGGCGGCTTGAGCCTCCGGCAGGACGGCCGGGAGATCGCGGCGGTCCGGGACGGGGCGGGCCCCGCGCTGGAGGTCTCGGGCGGCGCCCGGTTCGCGGGCGACGCGGCCGTCGGCGGATCCCTGGAGATCGCCGGGGCGCTCGTCCGGGGATGCGACACGATCCGGATCGATCACCCCCTCGATCCGGAAAACACGTACCTCTGCCACGCGCCCCTCGAGAGCCCCGAACGGGCGACCGTCCACGGCGGGAACGTCGTCCTCGACGGGAAGGGGGAGGCGCGGGTGACGCTGCCGGACTGGTTCGAGGCCCTGAACGGCGACGTCCGGTACCAGCTCACCGCCGTCGGGGCCCCCGCCCCGGACCTGCACGTCGCGGCGGAGGTCGCCGGCAACCGGTTCCGGATCGCCGGCGGCCGGCCCGGTCTGAAGGTCTCCTGGCAGGTCACCGGCGTCCGCCGGGACCCCTGCGCCGAGAGCCATCCGCTCCGCGTCGAGGTGCCGAAACCGGAGGCGGCGAGGGGGAGGCTGCCGGCGCAGGTCCTGACGGTCGGATCGGGGGGCGGGCCCGGAACGGATCCGTAGCGTCGTTCCGCCTCCCGCCACCGGTCTTCGCCGCGTCGCGAAATGCGGAATAACCGGGACGCGAAACCGGGTATAGACAGGGTGAGCGACCATGAAGGCCCTTCCCCTCGTCTCCGCGCTGGCCGCGCTCGCCCTGGCGCTCCCGGCGGGCGTCTCTTCCGCCGCGGACCCGCCGCGACCCGAGCCCGGCCCGGACGGCGATGTCGCGTGGGTGCACGCCGGGCTGGGGCCCGTGCCGGGGCGCGACGTCGTGCACCTACACATCATGACGCTCGATCGGGCCGTGGCGCGCGTCATGGTCGAGCCGCTGGGCACGTGCGGCGTGGATGCGAGCGGATTGGCCTGCGCAGACGGCGCCGTCAAGGGCCGGCTGGTCATCGGCCACGAGCCGCGCCAGATGAACCGGACCCTCGTCCCCCGCCTCGCCACCCGCATGGCGCTGACCCTCGACCTGACCCTCGCGGACGGCCGGGTCTCGGGGACGTTCGGCGGCGAATGGCCCGACGCCAAGAGCGTCGAAAAGCCCGTCGCCGTCTCCGGGACGGTGAACGGGACCGTCCTCGACGAGGCGGCCCTCCGGAAGCGGCACGGCCTCGCCCCCGACGCGGCGTGGCCCGGCTGGCTCGGGCCGAACCAGAACTTCTCCTCCGGCCCGTGCGACGCCCCCCTCGTCGACGACCTGGCTTCGGCGCGCCTCGTCTGGGCGGGCCCGTGGATCGGCCCGACCGAGTCCGGCTCGCAGCGCTACGGCGCCTGCGTGGGCTGCCCGCCCGCCGCGGGCGGCGCCTCCCCCCTCGTCTGGAAGGGGCGCGTCTACCAGTTCCGCCACGCGGCCTCCGGCGACGCCGTCCAGGAGGCGCACCTGGCGAAGGTGCTCGAGGGGGAGAAGGGGAAGGAGACGCGCGCGAAGCTGGAGGCCGTCGGCTGGACGGAGGCCGACCTGCGCCGGCGCTGGGCCGTCCGCGCCGACGAGCAGCTCGTCTGCCTCGACGCCGCCACCGGCCGCACGCGCTGGACCGTGACGTGGCCGGGCGAGGGGGTCAACCTCTACGACCACAAGTGCAGCCTCACGAACCACACCGGCGCCGTCGCGGACGGCCGCGTCTTCGTCTTCGGGGCGATGGGCGTCGTGCGCTGCGTCGACGCGGAGACGGGGGAGGCGCGGTGGGCCGCCGAGGTCCCGGGCTATGCCGACGCCATGAAGGGATTCTTGGCGAAGTGCCTCGAGACGCGGAACGTCGCCGCCCCCACGCGATCCTTCTGCCACGGCCTGAACGTCGCCGGCGGCACGGTCGTCGCGCCCGACGGGCCCGGCGCGTGCGGCGTGGTCGGGCTCGACGCCGCCTCGGGCAAGGTCCTCTGGCGCGTGGAGAAGGTGCTCGGCAAGGCCGCCACGCCGATGGCGTGGCGGAAGGACGGGACGGACTACGTCCTTGCCGCGAACGCCGACGGCGTTATCGCCTGCATCGAGGCCCGGACAGGGCGCGTCGCGTGGCGGCACGACGGGGCGGGCGACAACGAGTACCAGACGCTGCTCGTCGGGGACCTGCTGATCGGCCACGCGATGAAGGCGGAGGCGCGCAAGGCCGCCCCGCGCGCGCCCGACGACGGCCCGCATTCCGCACCGGGGGAGAACTACGGCCAGGTCGCCTGCTGGCGACTCACGGCGGACGGGCCGGAGCGGGTCTGGGCCGCCCCCGCCGAGTGGGGGGCGCCGTCGAACTCGCCCCTCGGGTCCGCCGCCGGCGGCCTCGTCTGTTTCCGCGGGAACTACTCGTATCACCTCGTGAGGCCGGAGAGCGGCGAGCGCATCGCCTCGCTGCACCTCCCCGTCCCCGTGCGCTGGGACGAGGGGCACCTGCTTGCCCTGTCCGGCGCCTTCGTCCTCCATCCCGACAGCCAGCACGGCCAGACGAAGCTGTTCCTCCTCCCCGCGCGGGCGGACGGCCAAGTCGGCCCGCTCTGGCAGCCGCCCCACCCGGGGGCTACCACCTACCAGTCGGCGATGAGCCACGCCTGGGCCGATGGTCGCCTCTTCATCCGCGGGGCCGACACGGTCTACTGCTACGACCTCCGGAAGGAGCCGTGAGGGAGGGGGCCGGGCGGTCGACGGGTGTGGCGCAGCCCAGGGGCGGCTTCACGGAATGACGAAACCCCGCCGACCCAGGCGGGAGACCT
>CAYUME010000399.1:0-5225 GCA_964445475.1 uncultured Planctomycetia bacterium | reverse complement strand
GAGGCGGGCGAGCGGGCAGGCGTACTTCGTCGCCAGGCCCTTCCCGCCGGTCAGCAGGCCGAGGAGCTTCCCCCGGTTCTCGCTCTTGAACCAGGGATTCCACGCCTCGTTGGTGCGGAACTCGCCCGGCTTGAAGACGCGGTCCATCCCGACCTTGCCGGCGAGGAGGCCCTGCTCGAGCGACATGTAGGTGAGCGTGGCGAGCCCCTGTTCGCGGCAGTACGGGAGGAGGTCCTGCTCGGGCGGCCGCCAGAGCAGGCTGTAGCGGAGCTGGTCGCTGGCCACCTCGCCGGCGGCGCGGTGCGCCTTCAGCTCGTCGAGGGTGACATTGCAGACGCCGATCGCCCGGATCTTTCCCTGGCGCTTGAGGTCCATGAGGCAGGCCATGGTGTCGGCGACCGGGGTCGACTCGGGCGGCGCGGTCGGCCAGTGGAGCTGGTAGAGGTCGATGCGGTCGGTGTCGAGGCGCTTCAGGCTCTGCTCGAGCTCGATGCGGATCGTGTCGGGGTGGAGGGATCGCCGGAGGAGCCGGCCGTCGGCCTCGACGAAGGGGGCCCCGCGCCCGTCCTGCCACCAGAGGCCGCACTTGGTGGCGAGGACGACCCGGTCGCGGCAGCCGCGGACGACCCGGCCGACGACCTCCTCGCTGTGCCCGAACCCGTAGGCGGGGGCGGTGTCGATGAGGGTGACGCCGGCGTCGAGGGCGGCGCGGAGGGCGCGCTCCGACTCGGCGTCGTCGGGGGGGCCTCCCCACCAGGCGCCGCCGCCGGTGACCCACGCCCCGAACCCCACCACCGACGCCTCGATGCCGGACGGGCCGAGCTTCCGGTAGCGCATGAGAGGATACCTCGCGAGAAGCGGGGCGGTTCCGGATCCCGGATCCCGGATTGGAAGGAGAGACACGTCAAAGGACTCCGCGTCCTCCGTGCCTCCGCGGTTTGTCTACAGCGACAGCAGGAACGCGATCAGGTCCTCGAGCTGCTCCTTGCCGAGCTTGGCGGTCTTGCCGTGCCGGTCCTCCTTGTTGCGGGCGGTGAAGACGTCGCGGAGGGTGGCGGCGGAGCCGTCGTGGAGGTACGGGCCGGTCCGCCAGATCTCGACGAGGGTGGGGGTGTCGAAGGTGTCGCCCTCGCGGTCGTATTTCCCGCGGGTGCCCACGTCGTGGTGCTTCAGGTCGGTGAAGAGGCCGGCCGGGTGGCAGTTCGCGCAGCCGACGGCGGGGTCGTTGAAGACCTTCTCGCCGCGCTGGGCGGCGTCCGAGCGCTTTCCGCCTGCCAGCGAGGGGGCGGGGAGGGGCTGGAGGCTCTTCAGGTACTCGTCCAGGGCGACGGCCTCCTCCTCCGGTCGGACGGCGAAGAGGATGTGGCGGATACCGGCGCGGACGGCGGCCTCGGCGTTGTCGCGCACCCCCATGCTCATGGCCGGGGGGGTCTTGTGCGTGAGCAGGAGGCTCTTCGAGTTTTTCGGGTTGCCGATCCCGTCGTTGAGCAGGTCCCAGTTCAGCCCGTCGACCCGTCCGTCCTCCCCGTGGCAGGTCGCGCAGCTCTGCCAGCCCTGGAAGCAGATGGAGGCGTCGTTGAAGAGGAACTCGCCCTTGCGGACGGCCGTCTCCGCCGGGACGGGGCCGAGGGGGACGACGGCCGCGGACGGGTTCGGGGCGGCGAGGTCGATGACGGAGAGCGAGTCGGAGAAGTGGTTCGTGGCGACGGCCCGGCCGCCGGTCACGACGAGGGAGCGCGGTCCGCTGGCGCCCGGCCCGGCGGGGATCCGCCGGCGGATCCCGACGAGGAAGGAGAGGTCGTTCGGCACGTCCGCGGCCGTCCGCGACGGCGAGTCCGTATAGTCGGGCGTCTTCCCCTCCGGCAGCTTCTCGGGGAGCTTCGCCAGCTTGGCCGTCAGCGCGGGGACGTCGATCAGGCTGACCTCGTGCGTCCCGGCGTGCGCCACGGCGAGCGTCTTCCCATCGGGCGTCCACGCGACCCCCCACGGGTTGGCCGCCCCGCGGTCGATGTTGTCGAGCAGCACCGTGTTGATCCGCTTCCGCGCGGCGGGATCGATCAGCGTCACGGCGTTCGTGCTCATCCACCCGCGGTCGAGCTGGGTGGTCGGGAGGTGGAAGCGGGCGAGGACGTGCGCGACGGCGGCGAGCGTGCCGTCCGGCGAGAGCCGGATGTCGCGCAGCGTCGTGCTTCCGTTGGGCAGGTCGATCGTTCCCGCCGCCTTGCCGTCCGCCGCGTCCAGGACGGTCACGACCGCCGCCACGACGTCGGCGTCGGAGGGGCCGGCCGGGAGGTGGTTGGCGACCAGGAGGGTCTTGCCGTCGGCGGTGACGGCGGCGGAGATCGGCTGGCGCCCGGCGGGGACGCGGTACCGCTCCTTGCCGGCGGCGAGGTCGATCGCCGAGACGCTGTCCTCGAACCGGTTGCAGAGATAGAGCGTTTTTCCGTCCGGCGCCAGCACGGGGCCCGTGGCGCCGTAGCCGGCGGGAATCGGGGTGGCCGCCTTCGCGGAGGCCGTGTCGATCGCGCAGACGCTCCCGGCCGGGGCGGCGCAGGTGACGTAGAGCGTCTTTCCATCCGCCGCGAGGGCGACGCCCGTCGGCGTGGCGGGGACCGGGATCGTCCGGGTGACCTTGCCGGCGGCCAGGTCGACGACGGCCACGAGCCGCGCGGTCTCGCAGCCGACGTAGACGGTCTTGCCGTCGGGCGCGGCGGCGAGGACCCAGGGGGAGAGCGGCTTGCCGCCCGCCGGCGGCGCATCGGCCGCGGTCAGGGGCGCCGCCAGCGCCAGGACGGAGGCCAGGGCCAGGATTCCGTTCGCGCAGACGAGACCTCGCTTCATGCGCCACCCCCGTGATCGCTGGTGAACGTCAACCGGCCTCTCCTACGGCCCGTCCGAAGCCCCGGGTTACGCGGATTCTAGCGGATTCGGCGGAATTGCCCACCTATTTGATGCCGGCGTCGCCGATCCCGGACGGGGGATCGTTGCGTCGGGCCGACGATCCCGCGGATCCGTCCGGCCCCGTTTCATTCCCTGAACAGGAAGTCCATCTGTTTCCGGAAGGCCATCAGCTCCCGCTCCTGCGCGTCGCTGTAGTGGCCCTGCCGCTGGGCGTAGACGTCCATCCAGGTGACCAGGCGGTCGAGGTCGTCTCGGCCGAGCGTCACGCCCGCGTGGCCGCCCGGGGCGCGGAGAAGCGCCAGGAGCCGGCTCTTGCGGGCCGGCGCCTCGCCGACGAACGACCGGTCCTTCTCGAAGGCGAGCTTGTGCAGGTCCTTGTCCGACCAGTTCATGAGCACGTCGTACGCCTGCCCGGGCGCGAGGACGAGCGCGGCGGCCTTCGGGTCGGTCCCGCCGGCCCGGTGGCAGGAGACGCAGGCCCGGTCGAGGAGGGGTTGGACGAGGGCGTCGAAGCGGAGCGGCCAGGAGCCCTCCGGGCCGGGCGCGAGCGGCGACGGGGCGCGTCGGGCGGCCGCCGGCGCGCGGACGGCCGGTGTCGGCACCGCGTCCCGTCCCTCGTGGCACCCCACGCACGAGAGCGTCTGGCCCGGCCAGACGTAGGTGAGGGTCCGCATCGTCTGGAAGGCCACGCCGTCGGCGTCGAGCGCCTGGAAGAAGACCGGGACGCCGCTGGGGACGCGGAAGTGCGCGGAGCCGTCGGCCTCCACCGGCGCCGTCCCGAGCACGTACTTGCCCGGATCCTCCTTGGAGACGCCGAGGCAGGGGGTGTTCATGTGGGGCTGGACCTTGGGGGGGACGCCGATGATCCGGATGCGTTTCACGGCGCCGCGGGGGACGCCGGTGAGCCCCTGGTAGACGTCCTGCACGAGGAAGGCCCCCTCGGGCGGCGCGTCCCACGCGACGGTATCGGCGACGACCGGGGGCATGGGGCGGGGGCGGACCGGGATCGGCGAGGCGCTCGCGATCGCCGGGTCGCGGTGGAGCAGCGTCAGGTTCCCGTGCGCGTCGTACAGGTAGAGCCCCGTGGCGTTCGGCGGGTTCCGGTCGGAGTCGTCGACCCGGCAGTGCGGCGGCAGCTTCCGGTCGCTCCAGGCGGTGAGGAGATGCGCTTCCGCCAGCGGCCAGGGGGTGACGTAATAGTGCTCCGGCCAGCCCTCGGTCTCGGGGAAGACCACCTCGGGGGTGAGGCGGGTGAGCGGCGCCTCCTCCTCCGTCCCGCGGTCGCGGTCGAGGAGGACGAGGGAGCCGCCGGTGATCGAGTGGTGGGCGCTGGCGGTGAAGAGGATCTTCGAGGAGCCGGGGACCGGCCGGGCGTCGAGGACGCCCTGCGGGCGGACCGTATAGTTGCCGTAGACGAGCTGGGCGTTGGTCCCATCGGGGTTGGCCGACCAGAGGCTGAAGAAGTGGCCGTTGAAGCGGTCGATGTAGTCCCACCGGGTGTAGAGGATCCGGCCGTCGTTCGCGACGGCGGGGGACCACTCGAAGTTCTCGAAGGCGGAGATGGGGCGGAGGTTCCCGCCGCGGGCGTCCATGCGGTGAAGGGTGAAGACGGGGACGGGGCGGTAGGTGTCGCCGCCGCAGCGGACGTAGCAGTCGGGCCGGTCCGCTTCGCGGGTGGACTCGGAGAAGGCCTTCGAGACCTGGAGCGCCGCCCCCTTGCGGGTGGAGAGGAAGATGATCTCGCCGTCGGGGAGGTAGCGCGCGTCGAAGTCGTCGTACCGGCCGTGCGTCAGGCGCCGCGCGGCGCCGGTGGCGAGGTCCATCTCGTAGACGTGGAAGAAGGCGTCCTCGGGGAGGGTCGTCTTGGAGGCCTTGTCCTTCACCTCGGGGACGTTCGGATAGAACGTGCAGTAGGCGAAGAGGGCCTTCGTCCCGTCCCAGGAGAGGTCGGGTCGGGAGAACGTGCCGGGGGCCCAGCCGGTCGTGAGGCAGCGGATCTCGGGCGCGTCGCCGCGGAAGCCGCGGAGGAGGTGGAGGCCGCCGCCGGGCCGGGACCACCAGCCGTAATGCTGGTCGGAGAGGTGGGGGAACCGTCCCGGTGCGCCCTTGGTGAAGAGGATCGCGTCGAAGTCGAGGAGCGGGTTGCGGAGCGCCAGGCGGCGGACGGCGCGGCAGGCGTCGAGGTAGAGGTCGCGCGCCGCCTCTTGCGGGGCGGTGGCGGCCAGGGCCTTCGCGCGGTCGGCGACCGCGCGGAGCGCCGCCTCGTCCGCGGCGGCGTCCACGCCGCGCTCCCGGAGGTCCGCGGCGAGCGCGAGGCCGCGCGC
>CAYUME010000398.1:0-5227 GCA_964445475.1 uncultured Planctomycetia bacterium | reverse complement strand
TCTCGGGATGCACCCTCGGCCCCTGGGAGCGGACCGGAGTCCTCGTCGGCGAGGGCTCCACCGCCTGCCGGATCGAGAAGAACCGCATCTTCCGCGGCGCCCACGAGACGTGGTCCCCGGTGGGCGGCTCCAAGGCGCTTTACGAGATCTGGAAGGTCCACAAGGACGTCGGCTACTACGACCGGATCGGCGTCTCGCTCCTCCGGGCCGGCGCCGACAACCGGGTCCTGGAGAACCACATCGTCGAGACCTTCGACGGCATCACGCTCGGGGACTACAAGGTCGAGTCGCTCGACATCCCGCTCACCCAGCCCGAGGACGGGAAAGGGACCGAGATCGCCGGCAACGTCATCGAGCGGACGCGCGACTCCGGCCTCGAGCTGGGCGCGGGGTGCATCGACGTCCGGGTGCACCACAACACCCTGCGGCAGACGCACGGCGGGCTCCGCTTCAAGCTCCCGCGCATCGGGCCCGTCTTCATCTACCGCAACGTGCTGGAGGGCGGGGAGCCCTTCAACATCTGGTACAGCATGGACGACTCGCCGGCCGAGGGGTACGTCTACCACAACACGGTGATCGGCGGCGACGCGGCCGTGATCTACAGCAGCTTCAACAAGGGGCACCGGATCGGGGCCCCGCAGTGGCACTTCTACAACAACCTCTTCGCCGGCAAGGGCTTCTTCCGGAGCTGGCGCGTCGACGCGCCGGTCAATTTCACCGCGGACTACAACCTGGTCGCCGGCGGCAACCGGCCCTGGCCGGACGACCCGTCCCGGGAGCCGCACTCGGTCTACGCCGCGGACGCCGGCCCGCTCTCCAAGGAGCACCGGCCGCTCCCCGGCAGCCCGGCCATCGACGCCGGCCGGGACCTCTCCACCGCGTTCCACGGGAAGCCCCTGCCCGGATGCGAGCCGGGGGGGTTCAAGGGCAAGGCGCCCGACCCGGGCGCATTCGAGGGGGATTAGCCATGCGAGCCGCCGCCGCGCTCGGGATCCTGCTTGCGTCCTCCGCCGCGTCCCCGGCGCAGGAATCCCCGCCCCGGCTCGCGACCGGGGCCACCCGCGCCGACCCGAAGGCGCTGGCCGCCCTGCAGCAGACCGGGACGGTCATCTTCCGTGACGATTTCGAGTCCCCGGACTCGCTGTCGAAGTACTTCGAGGTCCGAGGCAAGAAGGAGGGACTGGCCCGGGTGGTCCTCGACCCGAAGACCGCCCGCGGGGGCCAGGGGGCCTTCCAGTGCACCGCCCCGGCGCGGGACGGGAAGGAATCCGGCGCCGGCGCCTCCGGCTGGCTCGGCCCCGAAGGCCACGACCGCGTCCACTTCCGCCGCCACATCCGGTTCGCCGAAGACTACGACCAGGGCAACCTCCATCACGTCGGCGGCGGCCTGGCCGCCGTGGCCGGCGACGACAAATGGTCGCAGATGGGCATGGCCGGCAAGCGCCCGAACGGCGACGACCGCTTCACCAGCAGCTTCGAGCCGTGGAAGGACTGGGGCCGCCTCCCCCCGCCCGGCCGGATGTTCCTCTACACCTACTGGATGGACATGAAGCGGGACCCCGACGGGAATTACTGGGGCAACAACCTGGAGGCGGAGGCGGACCGGCGGATCGCCCTCGAGCGCGGGCGGTGGTACTGCCTCGAGCACATGATCCGCGCCAACACGCCCGGAAAGGCGGACGGCGAGCTGGCCGCCTGGATCGACGGCGCGCTCTACATCCACTGCACGGGATTCCGCTGGCGGACGTCGGATGCGGTGCGCATCAAGCGCTTCACCTTCGGCGTCTACGTCCACCAGGCCGCGAAGGAGAACACCGTCTGGTACGACGACGTGGCGCTGTCGACGGGGTACATCGGGCCGGCAAAATAACCGCCAAGTTCAGCGCCTGGGCCGCGGGGGACAGTCGGTATCCGGGAGATCGCACCATGAGGCATCCAATCCAGCCGGCTTTTCCCGTTCGCGCGATCCTGCTCGCCGGCGTGGCGGCGTGGTCGCCGGCCGTCGTTCCCGCCGCCCCGTCCGTCTCCCCCGCCGACGCCGAGGCGGCCCGGCAGATCCTGGACGCGGCCGGCGTGCGGGGCGGTCTGGTCATCCACGTCGGCTGCGGCGAGGGGCGCCGGACCGCCGCCCTGCGCGCCTCCGAGGCCTTCCTCGTCCAGGGTCTTGCCGCCGATCCCGCGGAGGTCGAGAACGCCCGCGCGCACGTCCGGGCCCTCGGCCTCTATGGGCCCGTGTCGATCGACCGCCTCGATGGCGACCGCCTCCCCTACGCCGACAACCTCGCCACCCTCGTCGTCATGGAGGAGGCGGGCCAGGTCCCGCCGGGCGACGTGATGCGCGTCCTCGCTCCGGGCGGCGTGGCCTGTGTGAAGACGGGCGACAGGTGGCAGAAGACCGTCAAGCCGCCCCCCGGGAACACGGACGAGTGGACCCACTACCTCCACGACGCCGGCGGGAACGCGGTGTCCCACGACACGGTGGTCGGACCACCCCGCCGGGTCCAGTGGATCGCCGGGCCGACGCACATGAGAAGCCACGAGCACCTGCCGGGCCTCGAGGCCCTGGTCACGGCGAACGGGCGGATCTTCTATCTCCTCGACGAGGGATCCATCGCGTCCCTCCGGCAGACGCCCTGCTGGCGCCTCGTCGCCCGGGACGCGTACAACGGGGTCCTGCTCTGGAAGCGCCCCGTGGACGCGTGGTTCCCCCATATCGTCAACTGGGGGGCCACGCCGCCCCAGCTGCAGCGCCGGCTGGTGTCGACGGGCGACCGCGTTTTCGTGACGCTCGGCATCCACGCGCCCCTGAGCGCCGTGGACGCGGCGTCGGGCGAGGTCCGGAAGGTCTACGCGGAGACCGAGGGCACGGAGGAGATCGTGTTCCTCGACGGGACGCTCCTCCTCGTCGTCCGGCCCGTCACCGCGGAGCGCGAGGCCGAGCTGGCGGCCTGGGCGAAGCTCGTCAGGCAGGAGGACTCCCCGGTCTACGTCCGGGACACCGCCGAGCCGCTGGTGAAGAAGCTGCGCTCGACCGAGAGCCGGGGGATCCCCTCGATCCTGGCGATCGAGGCCGGCTCGGGACGGGAGCTCTGGAGGAAGTCGGGCCCCGACGTCGCGGGGCTGCGGCCGCTCACGCTCTCCGCCTCCGGCGACCGGGCGTGCTATCAGACCGGCAAGGGCGTCGTTTGCGCCGACTTGAAGACCGGGCAGGAACGATGGTCGACGCCCGCCCCCCCCCTGCGTTCGGTCTCGGCAGATGGCATCGTCTGCGCGGACCAGGAGTCCGTCACGGTCCTCGCGTCGGACACCGGCCGGAAACGGTGGACCGCTCCGACCGGGCTCTGCCAGATCCTCGACGTCTTCGTCATGGACGGGTCGATCTGGGCCGGGGGATTCAAGCCCTGGACGGGACGATCGGAAAAACAGGGGCCGTCGTGGGGGCCGTACTTCGCCGTCCAGCTCGATTCGGCGACGGGCAAGGTGCTGAAGCGGATCGAGCCCGAGGGACCGGGCCACCACCACCGCTGCTGGAAGAACGTGGCGACCGAGCGGTTCATCCTCGGCGGCCGGCGGGGGGTCGAGTTCATCGACCTGAAGACCGGCGACGTCCTCTGGCACAGCTGGGTCCGGGGGGTCTGCCGCTACGGCGTCATGCCGGCCAACGGGCTCCTCTACGCCCCGCCCCACGCCTGCGGCTGCTACATCGCGGCGAAGCTGACCGGCTTCTACGCCCTGTCGTCCGGCGAGGGGCCGTCACGCCCGCCGGATCCGCCTGACGCCGCCCCGCTCGAGCGCGGCCCGGCCTACGGGGCCCTCCGGGAGGCCGGATCCGGGATCCGGGAAGCATCCGACTGGCCCACCCACCGCCATGACGCCGCCCGGAGCGGCGCGACACAGGCCCCCGTGCCGGCAGCGCTGCGGGTGGCCTGGACGGCGGATGTCGGCCGATCGCTCTCCGCCCCGACCGTGGCGGACGGGAAGGTCTTCGCGGCCTCCGTGGACGACCATCGCGTCGTCGCGCTGGACACGGCCTCCGGCCAGCCGGCATGGACGTTCACGGCCGGCGCCCGCGTCGACTCGCCGCCGACGATCCACGCGGGGCGGGCGATCTTCGGGAGCCGCGACGGGCGCGTCACCAGCGTGCGCGCCTCGGACGGCGCCCTGGCCTGGCGCCTGCGCATCGCCCGCGAGGACCGGCGCGTCGCGGTCTGCGGCCGGATCGAATCCGTCTCCCCCGTCCCCGGCAGCGTGCTCGTCCGGGACGGAACCGTTTACGCCACGGCGGGCCGCTCCTCCTACCTGGACGGCGGGATCGATCTCTGCCGGATCGAGGCCGGAAGCGGGAATCTCCTCTCCCGGACCCCCCTCTTCAGCCCCGACCCCGAGACGGGGAAACAGCCCCCGCAGGAAGGTCCCTGCGTCATGCCCGGGACGCTCGCGGACATCCTCTCGTGCGACGACCGGCACATCTACCTCCGGGACACGGTCTTCGACCCGGCCGGGAAGCCGAGGCCCCAGGGCGACCCGCACCTCTTCACGCTGACCGGCTTCCTGGACGACACCTGGCCGCACCGCTCCTACTGGATCTTCGGCACGCACATCTCCCTCGCGACGGGATGCAGCGGGCGCGACAAGACGCTCCTCTACGGCCGGATCCTCGTCTTCGACGCGTCGACGGTCTACGGGTACGGCCGGGCGAATGTCCACTGGTCGAACCAGCTCGAGGACGGGCCGTACCGGCTGTTCGCCCGGGAGACCGCCGGGGCGAAGGACGCGTGGTCGATACGGCCACCGATCCGCGTCCGCGCGATGGTCCTGGCGGGCGAAACGCTCTTCGCGGCCGGACCGATCGAGTAGGCCGTCACGGCGCCGGACGCAGTCGCCGGGAAGGCGGACGCCCTGCTGTTGGCCTACGCGGCGAAGGACGGCGCCGAGCGATCACGGATCCGGCTCGAGGCCTGCCCCGTCTTCGACGGCATGGCCGCGGCCGGGGGGCGGCTCTTCATCGCGCTCCAGACCGGCCGGGTGGCCTGCCTGGCCGACGAAGGCGGGGGGAAGGAATGAGACGCGGCGCGAGTCGAGGCGTCAGCGCTTCGTCCCGGCGGCTCTTCTGGCCGTTTGCGAGAACAGCCAGGTAGACCTGAAAGCCCTTCGACTCGCGCCGCCCCTGGCAGGGGCTAGCGACCTCGCATCCTGTATCCTTTCGATCTCGCAAGGGCTTTCAGCC
>CAYUME010000397.1:0-5233 GCA_964445475.1 uncultured Planctomycetia bacterium | reverse complement strand
CCGCCCGCCCCGCCGCGGGCCGCCGCGCCGCCCCGCGCGGAGGCGGAGAGGCGCAAGCGCGCCGAGGACGAGGCCCGTGCCAAGGCCGAGACCGAGCGCAAGCGGGCCGAGGACGAGACCCGCGCCAAGGCCGAGGCCGACCGGAAACGGGCCGAGGAGGAGCGGCGCCGCCCCGGGAACGACCGCCGCCGCAACGACGAGAAGCCCGCCCCCCCGCCCGCCAACCCGCCTCCATCCGCACCGGGAGCGGGGGCCGGCGACGCGGACAAGATCGCGCCCTGCCGGCAGTTCGTCTCCGAGCTCGCGGGCGCCGTCGCCGCCTACCAGCGCGAGACCAAGCGGTATCCCGCGTCCGGAAACGACGGCCTCGTGAAGGCCCTCCAATCCCCCCGCCGCGGCTCGAAGGAGCCTCATTACCGGTTCACGAAGGAGACCATCGTGAACGGGCAGGCGGTCGACCCGTGGGGCCGCCCGCTCGTCTACCGCGAGAACGAGTCGGCGGCGGGCCGGGACCGGGGGCGCAGGGAAACCAAGGCGCCCTACGAGCTCTACTCGGTCGGGCCGAACGGCAGGGACGAGGGAGGGAAGGGGGACGACATCGCCGGCCGCTAGACAGGGCGATTCGAAAGAAAGGGGCCCCTCCCGCCTGAGCCGGGCAGTTGTTTTCCGCTGTCCCTGAGCGGGTGAAATGCGACAGACGGAGCGGCGGCCGTACGCCGTACCGTCTGTCGCAAAGCGAGCTCGGCAGGGAGGCGCGAAGCGAATCCCGGCTTGGCGAGCGTTACTCGCCCGCGGCCGCCGTCACCCGCAGGTCGTCGAACTGCAGGGGGAGATCGGAGAAGGGCATCCCCCAGACGGACGGGCGCCCGGCCGGAGGCTCCTCCGTCCACGCGGCGGCAATCGGCCACGCCGCCGGCTCCTCCGCCCCCTCCGCCCACGCCTTCCCCTCCACCCTCCACGCCTTCTCGCCCGTCTTGCGGGACTGGAGGCGGAAGCGGGTCCACGTGCCGGGCTTCCACGCGCAGGGCACGGATGCCTTCACCGCATCGGCCTTCAGCAGCTCGAGCGCCTTCCGCATCGGGGCGAGCTGAAGCCGCCACCCGCCGGCGCCATTGAGCCCCACGCCGAAAGCGGGCATCAGCTTGCCTTTCGCCTCGCCCCGGATCCGGGCGGAGACGCAGACCCCGTCCTTCGCCGCCGCCCCGAACAGGAGTCCCATGCCGTCCAGGGGGCCACCCGGCAGCTCCAGGACGCGGTTCTTCTCCTCCTGCTTCACGACGAACTTGCCGTTCAGCACCATGAACGCCTCCGACACCGCCCCCGGCTCGACCGCTTCGAAATCCTCCGCATAGAGGGCCTTCCCCGCGGGGGCCGTGGTCTTCGGCTCCTCGGCCTGCGACCCGCCGGGCCCGCAGGCGGCGCACAGGCAGAGCACCATCGGCCATCTCGACATGGCATCTGCTCCCAATGGACGGCCGCTCATCAGACGGCACCGATCGTATCCCGAAACACGGCGAATGGGAAGCCTTGCCGACACGAACGGAAGATCGAGACCGCGGGCGGCGGCCCGCCGCCGTTCCTGCAGCCAACGGCGCGGCGGCCGTCTGCCGCGCCGTTGGCTGCAAAGCGCGTCCCGAAGTGGATGCACGCATCCCTTAGGGACGTGCGTCACTCGTTCCGCAGGGCCGCCAGGAGCGGCCCCCGCAGCGCCCACCACGCCGAAAGCGCCGTCCACAGGGCGCCGCTGGCGGCCACGGCGGCCAGCACCAGGGCGGCCGAGCCGACTGGGGCCGGCGCACCCGACAGGGCCGGGACCACCGCCACGGCGGCCGCCACGACGCCGCACACAAGGCCCAGCGCGAGCAGGACGGCGTGCTCGGCGAAGACCAGGCGGCACACCGCCCGCGCCTCGAATCCCACCGCCCGCAGCAGCGCCAGCTCGCCGCGCCGCTCCAGCACGTTCCGCATCACCACGACGCCCAGCCCGAGGCTCCCCAGGATCAACCCCAGCCCGCCGAGGGCGAGGAAGACCGCCAGGTACGTGTTCTCCACCGCGTGGAACGCCGCCAGCCGCCGGGCCGCCGGGACGGCCTCGAATCCGTAATCCTGCAGCGCGCGCGTCAAGGCCTCCGATACCGCCTCGACCCGACCCGCCGGCGCGTCGATCAGGAACGCCCGGTAGCCGCTCGCGGAGGGGAACCGGCGCAGGAACGCCGACTCGGCCATGACGAGGCTCCCCTGCAGGACCGAGTCCCCGACCAACCCCACGAACCGCAGGTCGAACGGACGGCCCTGCTCGTCCCGGACCGGGAACGCGTCGCCGACGGTCTTCGACCCCAGCGCCCACGTGGCGGTGGCGTCGTCGGCGACCGCCGGCTCGCCGGCGGCCGGCGCGGTCAGCAGCGACCAGGCGTCGCGGGCCGGGGCAGCGGCATCGGCCTGCCGGACAAACGTGAACCGCCCGGCCAGGGCGTCCGGGCGCACGCCCAGGATCCGCGGGCGCGGCGCGCGGTTGAGGTTGAGGCAGCTCGCGTCATCGCCCTCGCGGACCCGGAACGGGACGACGGTCACGCCCTCCAGGTCCTTCGCATCGAGGCCGAGCGCGGCGCGGCCGTCCGGCCGGTTGAGGTCGTGAAAGACGGGGATCGACGAGGTCGCCCACAGGGCGAATCCGCCCGTCCCCGAGGTCCGCTCGGACGCCTCCGCCCCGACCTCCCGCCGGTTCGCCCCGACGGCGGCGACCAGGAAGGATCCGCAGGCCAGCAGGGCGACGACGGCCAGGCTCCGCCCGCGCCGCCTCACGGCATTCCGCACGGCCAACCCGGAGGACGACAGGAGCCCCGCGGTCCTGCGCGACAGCGCCGCCAGCACCGCGTGGCTTGCGGCCAGGCCGGAAACCAGGAGCAGCGCCCCCGCCCCGAAAAACGCGCCGGCCTCCGTCCCCGGCCGGCGGGTCGCGGCGACGACGACCAGGAGGAGGGCGGCGAAGGCTGCGACACCGGCCACCCCGACGCTCCACGTCCGACCGGCCGACGCGGGCGACGGGGCGTCCCCCCCCCCCCGCCAGCAGCTCGCGCGCGGAACGCTTCGCCAGCCCGCGCACCGCCCACCCGATCGCGGACAGCGCGAGGGCGAAGCCGACGGCCATGCCGAGGACCAGCGTCACCGGATCCGCGTGAAAGCGCAGCGCCGTCGTCCCCACGGCCGAGCGCCAGAGCGTCGCCAGGCCGGCCAGGACCGCCCGCGCGTAGAAGACGCCGCCGCCCCCCCCGCCAGCCCGCCCGCGAGCGCGAGGACGCCGCCCTCGAGCAGGAAGAGACCGCGCACGCGCGCCGGCGTGAAGCCCGTCGCCAGCAGCGTCCCCACCTCCTCCGCCCGCTGCTCCACCCCGAGCGTGAATAGCAGCCCCGTCAGCAGCAGCGCGGCCAGGATCAGGAAGAAGCTGAAGCCGAGGAACAGGCCGCCGAAATCCTGTGCCTGTTCCGCCGCGGCGAGGGCCTCCGCGCGCACCGGGCGGAAGAAGAGTCCCAGCGACGCCGGATCGAGCCGGCCGTGGAAGGCCCCCTCCACCTCCCCGCGGATCCCCGGCCGCATCGGGAACCGGATCGCCGTCAGGCTCCCGAACCGGTTCGTCCAGAGCGCCTGCGCCGCCGCCAGCGACACGAAGGCCTTCGGCGTGCCGCGGTGCTCCTTCCAGTATGCCTCGTCCTGCTTCCGGATCCGGTCGAGGTCGATGGGGATGCCCGGCTTCCAGTCGCGGCAGTTCTCGACGTCGGAAAGCCCCGGGTAGTCCGGCAGCAGCTCGCGGTCGGCGGCGGCCCCCGCCATCGGGACGACGGACGCGATCCGGAACCGGGCCCGCCGCACGGCCAGCGCCCGGCCGTCCGCCGGGACGAAAAAGGCCATCTCCAGCGGGTCGCCCGCGCGGGCCTGCAGGTCCGCGGCCAGCCACGCGTTGACGGCGATCTCGTCATCCTCGAGATCGCCCCACACCCCGGCGGGTGCCGGCCCCGGCGCGGGGCGGCCCAGGCTCCCGATCGCGGAGACCATCGAGTACGGCGTCGCGCGGCTCCCGACCTTCAGCTCGTTGACGAAATAGGTGAGGACGCCTTGCGCGCCGGGGACGCCGGCCAGCGCATCGACGAGGGGCGGATCGAGAAAGACGCGCGGCGCGCGCAGCTCGAGAACGCCCTGCGCGGGAAGCTCCCGGATCTCCAGACCCGCGTCCGCCGGGCCCCACCGCGCCTTGAGGGCGTCGCCGAGCGAGATCGGGTCGGGCCCGCGGCCGCCGGCCAGCAGGAGGTTCGAGCGCCCCGGCAGGCCGACGAGGGACTGGAGCCGCTCCCGGTGGACGAAGGCGTTGAACGGAGCCGCCTGCTCCGCGCGCAGGCTGAACCGGCCGCCGGCGTCGTCAGGAGCCACCGCCGCCACCGTGAGCCGCACCGCCTCGGTCGCGTCCTCGGCCCCCGAGAGCGGCGCGTCGCGCGGCAGGAGGCCGGGACGCTCGACGCGCAACAGGACCGTGTCGCCAGCCTTCACCCCCAGCCGGTGTGCGAGGGGCTCGTTCAGCACGACCGCGTCGGGATCGGCCGCGGGCGGGACCGCGGCGGCGCCGGCCAGGGCCCCGAACCGGCCGTCGACGCCGTAGAGGTGCACGTCCAGGACCCGGGTCCCGCCGTCCGACCGCGCCGCGAGAGCGGACAGCCTCAGCACGGACGACGTCCGCGTGACCTCCCCGACCAGCTTGTCCGCCAGCGTATCGTGAAACGTCCGATCCGCGGCCTCGAGCGCGAGGCGGACCTCGCCGAGACGCTGGAGGGCCATGGCCCGGAGGCTGTGCCGGACGGAATCGCCCACGGCCAGGGCCCCGACGAGCACCGCGGCGCCGACCGCCGCCCCTGCCGCCACGCCGAGGTGGGGGCGCCAGTGGTGGCGTAGTCCGCGCACGACAAGCTGCAGAGCGGTCATTCCCGTCCTCGCGGCCGTGATGGCCCGCACCAGTGTATCCCGCCCGGCCTCCTGAGGGCAAGAGGAGGTGGGAGGGGTTGGTCCGCCCCTCCTGAGCCGTCCCCACGGGGGCGGACAACCCCGACCCCCCACCGTTTGACCCCGCCCCGGCTCAAGGTTAGAATCGTCCCATGCAGCTCATCGTCAACGAGCGCCCGGCGGAGGTCCCGGACGGCGCGACCCTGGGCGACGTGCTCATCGACCTGGACCGCCGGTTTCCCGGGCT
>CAYUME010000396.1:0-5234 GCA_964445475.1 uncultured Planctomycetia bacterium | reverse complement strand
CCGGCCGCCTCGCCGCCCTCGCCCGCGCCGCCCGCTACGCCCTCGGCGAAATCCCGTTCGAGGCCGTCCGGGCGGCAGACGACGAATCCCGCCTCCGCTTCGGCGACCTCCTCTACCGCGAGCGACAGGTCGACCGCGCGATCGCGGTCTGGAAGGAAAGCGAGGGCGTCCTCCGGGACCCGCGCATCCAGCGCCGGCTTGCCGATCTCGCCGCCCTCCGCCGCCTCGCCCCGAAGCGACTCCGGCTCTGGGACTACGACCTCGACGCGCTCCCGGCGCGCGACCCGGCGATCGAGGCCGAGGCGACCGCCCGCGCGGAGGCGCTCTTCCGGCGGGCGCGTCCGGCGCCGAGGACCCTCCTTTCCCGGGACGTCTTCGAGAACCAGAAGCCGATCCGCGCCGACGCGGCCGTCGAGGATCCCGTCTTCGTCGAGGAACCCGAGACCTTCCACCTCGCGTTCGGCCTCGACGAGCACCTCTACCTCCTCGACGACGACGCCTTCGACCGCTTCCGCCTCGACGACCCGCCCGACCGTCCCTTCACCACCCGGGCGGGCGCCGCGCTCCATCTGACGACCGCCTACCGCGGGCCGATCCGGGCGAGGCTCTTCCGGGCGCCCGACCTCGAGACCCTCCGCGCCGTCGACGCGGAGACCTTGCCGGCCCGGCGCCGCGACCTGGCCCCCGTCGCGGAGTGGGAGACGCAGTTCGCCCCGATCTGGATGAACGACATGAAGCCGGAGGCGCAGTCGCTGGAGGTGCCGCACCGGGAGCCGGGATTCTACGTCCTCGCCGTCGACGCGCGCTACAGCCCCGTGGTCGCCGTGGCGCGGTTCATCGTCTCGGACGTCGTCCTCGTCCAGCAGGCCGCCGAGGACCGAGTCCTGATCTTCGCCGTCGACCGGGGGACCGGAGCCCCCGTCCCGGGCCTGCCTCTGGCCGGCGAGGTCGAGGGCCGCTGCGAGCTGCGGCCCGAGGACCTTGTCCCGTCCGACGACGCGAGGGCCGACGAGTACCGCCGGGGGCTCGATGCCGCGTGGGCTGAAAAGCCCGAGGAGGCGGACGCCACGCCGAGCTACCGGTCCGGCTACCGGAAGGGCGCCGCGCTGCGGGAAAGCCGTCCCGAACAGAAACGGGCCTTCCGGGGTGCCACCGGCCCCGACGGCCTCTTCGAGTGGACGGTCGAGCCGCCCTGGACGGCCGGGTACCGCTACGCCGTCCGGACGGCCACCGCCGGCGCGCCGCACTACGCGCGCGTCGAGACCGCGTACGCGCCCGGCGGCCGCGCCGCCCTCAAGGCCCTCGCCTACGCCGACCGGCCCGTCTACCGCCCCGGCGACACCGTCCACTTCAAGGCGATCCTCCGCCGGCTCGGCAACGAGGGCCTCCTCCCGTACGACGGCCGCGAGGCGCTCGTCGAGATCGCCAGCCGCGGTCGCGTGATCCACGCCGCCACCCTCCCCGCGGCCGAGCTCGGCACCGTGAGCGGATCCTTCACCCTCTCGCGCGACGCCGACACCGGCCCCTGCACCGTGAGGATGAACAACGGTGACGCCCGGAACCTCTTCGAGGTCGAGGAATACCGGAAGCCCGAGTTCGAGATCCTCCTCGACCACCCGTCCGAGGTGCGCGCGGGGGAGATCGTGGAGGTGGGCCTCGCCGTGCGCGGCTTCACGGGCGACCCCGTGCCGGGCGCGTCCGTCGAGATCGCGCTGCTCGTCGAGCCGGCGGCGGAGCAGGCGCTGGCGGACGACCTCGAGCGGAGCTGGTACTTCGGGGTCGCGGCCACGACGGGTGGACGGGCCCGGGCCGTCGAGCGGCGCGAGCTCGTCACCGACGCGGCCGGGCGCTGCACGTATCGCTTCGTCACCGACGCCGGGGTCGGGGCGCGCTACCGGGTGGTGGCCACGGCCCGGGAAGCCTCGGGGCGCGCCTTCCAGAGGGAGACCCGTCTCGAGACCCGGGCCCCCGCCGCCGGGATCGCGTTCGAGACCGACCGCCCCGCCTACCTCCCCGGCGAGATCGCCCGGATCCGCTTCCGCGTCGCGCCGCCCCCGGGCGCCGCCCCGACCCACCTCCGCGTCGAAGAGACGAAAACCGCCGAACACCCCTTCGCCGCCCGCGTCGAGATCCGCGAGGGCACCGCCTCGGTCGAGTACCGCGTGCCCGCCGAGGACCTCGACCTGAAGGCGGCGATCCGCGTCGGGGACGAGTGGGTCTGGACCCCCGTGGGCCTCCACGTCGTCCGGCCGGAGACCTCGCGGGGCCTCCTCGACGTCCGCCCGGACCGGTCGCTCTACCGCGTGGGCGAGACGGCAACGGTTTCCGTCCGTTCGACCGAGCCGGACGCGCATGTCCTCGTTGTCTTCGCCACCGGCCGCATCCACGGCCGGCAGGTGGTCCCCTTGCGCGGCACGGAGGCGGCAGTCCCCTGGACGGTCCGCGCGGAGGACGTCCCCAACGTCGGCATCCGCGCCCTCGCCGTCCGGGGCGACCGCCTCGAGATCGCGGAGACCCGCCTCCTCGTCCCCCCGACCTCCAGGTTCCTCGCCGTCGAGATCGCGACGGACCGGGAGGCGTACCGTCCCGGGGAGACGTGCCGGGCGACGGTGCGGGTCCGCAACGCGGCGGGACGCCCCGTCCCCGACTGCGAGCTCTCGCTGGGGGTCGTCGACGAGGCCGTCTACGCCCTGCACGAGGACGCGACGCCGGACCTGCGCGAGTACTTCCACCGCTACGAGCGCCGTCTCGAGGTCCCCCACGCCTCCCATTTCACCGAGCACCTCGAGGCCTTCCGCCTCTGGAAGGTCCCCCTCTTCGCGATCGGAGCCGCCTATTTCGATTCCATCGGGATCGGGGGAGGCGGGGGCGGACGGTACGGCAGCCGGATGGGCGGGAAGCGAAACCTGGTTTCCCGCGGCGGCGGCAGCGCCGCCACGGAGTGCGCCCGCGCCCGCGAGGACTTCCGGGACACGGCCTTCTGGACGGCGCACCTGAAGACGGATGCGGACGGGACCGCCGCCGTCTCCTTCCCCTTCCCCCAGAGCCTGACCGCATTCCGGTTCACGGCCCGGGGGCTGACGCGCGACACGAAGGTGGGGTCGGTGACCCGGCGCGCGGTGGTGCGCATGCCCTTCTACGTCCGCCTCGCCGTGCCGCGCGTCCTCCAGGAGGGGAACGCGATCGCCCTCGGCGGGATCGTGCACAACCACACCAACCGGCCACAACGCGTGCAGGCCGCCTTCGAGACCCCCTTCCCCGTCCTCCGCACGAACGTCCCCGACCCCTGGGTCGTGCCGCCGGGCGGCGTGGAGAAGGCGGAGATCCTCGTCTCGGTGGACCGGTTCCTCCCCGAGGCCCGGATCGCCTTCGGGGCGCGGTGCGAGGACGGGACGGAGGACGCGATGCGCCTCGCGGTTCCCGGACGCCGGCGCGGAACGCCCTTCCGGGAGGGGCGCGCCGGCGCGATCGCCGCCGGCGAGGCGCAGGAGACGGTCTTCCGCCTCCCGGCGGACGCCGTCCCCGGGACCACGACACTCCGCCTCCAGGTCGACCCCGGCCTCCATGCCGCGATCGCCGAGGCGGTCGAGCCCCTGATCGAGTACCCCTACGGCTGCGTCGAGCAGACGATGAGCCGGTTCCTCCCCGCCGTGGCGGCGGCGCGGGCGCTCGGCGGCGCGCCCCCCCGCTGGCGCGAGAAGCTCCCTTCCGTCCTCGCCGACGGCCTCCTCCGCCTCTACCGATTCCAGAATGCCGACGGCGGGTGGGGCTGGTGGAGCGGCGGCGCGAACGACGCCATGACCGCCTACGTCCTGTACGGGCTGGCGCAGTGCCGGAAGGCCGGCGTGGGCGTCGACAAGGCCGCGGCGGAGCGCGCCGCGACATGCATCCGGGAGGAGCTCGAGAAACGGCTCTTCGGAAACGGGAACTCCGGCCCCGTCTTCCATCTCCCCCTCCCCGCCGCGATCGACCCGCGCGCCTACGCGGCCCTCGCCCTCGCGGAGTACGAGTCGGCGTGGGCTCCCGCCCGGCCGGGACCGACGTGGGCCGCCGCGACGAAACGGCTCGTCGGCACGCTCGCAGTACGCGACGAGCCTCGCTCCGGCATCGACGAGACCCTCCTCGCCCTCGCCTGCCTCCGGCTGGGGCTCGACAACGAGGGCGAGACGCTCGCGAAGCGGGCCGAGCGCCGACCGGTCGCGGACGTCCCGACCGCCGCCATCCGCCTCCAGCTCCAGGCGGCGCGGAAAGGGGACGCCGGCGAGGCGGCACGGTTCCTCCTCGCCCGCCGCGCCGGCCGCGGCTTCCGCACCACGATGGAGGGCGCCCACGCCGTCCTCGGACTCGCCTCCCTCCTCGAGCGCGGAGGCGCCGGCGCCTTCGCCGCGCCGGGCACCGTCACCCTGCAGGCGAACGGACAGGTCGTCCGGACGCTCCTGCTCCCCGACAAAGCCGACCCCGCCTTCGACGGACGAGTCCTCGTCGACGAGCCCGAACGAGGCTGGGACGGCCGGCTTGTCGTCCGCCTCCGATTCGAGGGGAGCGGAACCGCCTTCTACACCGCCTCGCTGGAAGGGTTCACCGGCGCCACCGACCCCGAACCGGTCCGGCGCGGCCTCGAGGTGACGCGCGAGTACCTGGAAGAGACCCCGGACGGGTGGCGGCCTGCGGAGGGCCGCGTGCGGGCGGGCCGGCGCGTCCTCGTCCACCTGGCCGTCTCCGCGCCGGAGGCGCGCACGTACGTCATGCTGGAAGACCCCCGGCCGGACGGGTTCGAGCCGTCCGATTCGTACCTGAACAAGACCCAGGGGACGTGCCGCCGCGTCGAGGGGCTGACCGACCGCGTCGACCTCGCCGACGGATGGGGCGCCCGGATGGACGGATTCATCCGGGACGCCCGGGGCGATGCCGGACGGGAGTCGGCGTGGGGCCGTGCGCTCCTGGAGGAGATCCTCCGGGGAAACCGGTTCTCCCGGGAGGCGCGCGACGAGACGTTCCAGCTTCCCGCCGGCGCGCGCCCCGCCTCGGTCGATCACCGCGACGACCGGACGATCCTCTTCCTCGACGAGGTCCCCGCCGGGACGACGCACGTCTACTACGTGGCGCGGCCGGAGTTCGCCGGGACATTCGTCGCGCGGCCGCCGCGCGCGGAGCCGATGTACGACCCGGAGTTCGCCGGGGTCGGGACACCGACGCGCCTGACGGTCGCGGGCGGTCCGCTCGTCCCCGAGCCC
>CAYUME010000395.1:0-5236 GCA_964445475.1 uncultured Planctomycetia bacterium | reverse complement strand
GACGGGAAGATCCAGACGACCGGCCCGGTCAAGGTCTTCGTCGACAGCAAGGACAACTACCCCGGCGGCATGGCCCAGACCGCGAGCCGGATCGTCTCGCACGGCATGGCCGCGGGGATCTGGTTCATGCCCTTCGCCGGAAACTTCCGGAATCCCTACTTCGACCCGGACGTCTTCGCGAAGAACCCCGACGGCACGCCCTTCCACGACGCGCGCTGGTCCGGCACGTGCATCGACGCGACCCACCCCAAGGGGGAGGCCTACATCCGCCAGTGCGTGAAGCGGATCCACGACTGGGGCTACCGCTACTTCAAGATCGATGGCCTGCACACCGGCGCGGCGACCCGCAACATCTACGTGCACACCGCCTACAAGCCCCAGGACTTCGGGCAGGTGAGGCTGCACGACCCGGACCGGACGCAGATCCAGGCCTATCGCAAATGTCTGCAGCTCGTGCGCGAGGTGGCGCCGGACACGTTCGTCCTGGGCTGCAACGTCTCCCAGAACATGCTCTCCATGGGCCCCGCCTTCGGCCTTCTCGACGCCATGCGGATCGGCCCCGACAACGGCGGCGCTGGCGGGGGGAACTGGAGGCAGGTGGTCGCGGGCGCCTGGCACGGCACAAACCTCTACTTCCTCAACGGGCGCGTCTGGCACAACGACCCGGACCCCGTCTACGTCCGCCCCTCCAATCCCCTGGAGCGCGCCCGCTGGATGTGCTCCTGGATGGCGGTGGCCGGCGCCATGCACACCTCCAGCGAGCTCTACCCGAAGCTGCCGCCCGATCGCCTCGACCTCCTCAAGCGCTGCCTGCCGAGCCACGGCGCCGAGGCCCGGCCGGTGGACCTCTTCGACACCCACCAGCCCCGTCTCTGGACCGCGCGGGACGGACGGCTCGTCGTCGTCGGCCTCTTCAACTGGAGCGAGAAGGAGCCCGACGCGATCGCCTGCGACGCCGCGCGGCTCGGCCTGAAGGCGGACGCGACGTACGTCGCCTTCGACTACTGGGAGAACCGGTTCGCCGAGCCGTTCCGGGGCGAGCTGAAGCAGACCCTCCCCGGCGGGACCTGCCGCGTCCTGGCCGTCCGCCCCGCCGCGGACCACCCGCAGCTCCTGAGCACCTCGCGCCACATCACGCAGGGGCTGGTCGACGTGATCGAGGAGAAATGGGATCCCGCGACAAGGACCCTGAGCGGGAAGAGCCGCGTGGTCGGCGGCGACCCCTACGAGCTGCGCATCGCCCTGCCGGCCGCCGGACGCTGGAAGGCCGGACAGGCCACCGCCGACGCCGGGACGATCCGGATCGGCGAGGCGGACGCGCAGGGCGTCCGCGCGACGATCGACAGCCCGGAGAGCCGGGAGATCCGATGGACGGTGCCGTTCTAAAAGGCGGCTGTCGCGGGGCGGGGTTCCCTCAAGGAAAAATACTCAAGTCATTTGCGCAATCTCTCATGGCGAGGCATTCCCGGCGGGGGTATGCTGGCACCGGGTCGTTTCTGCGTCCCGGCAAAGGAGCCTGCCATGTCCCGTCTTGCCGCCTGCGCCCTCGCCACCGGCGTCCTCTTCGCGGCGGACGCCGTTCCCGCCGCCGGCCAGGAGACGCTCGCCTACGCCGATCTCGTCAACCGCCTCGTCGACCTCGAACGCCTCGCCGTCCTCCCCGCCGAGGGTGAGCGCGGCGCCATGTGGTCGAGCTGGGACCGCGCCGCCCGGCACGACGCCCAGGCGGGGGCCTACGTCAAGTGGGAGGCCAACGGGGACGGCGACGGCCGGATCCGCATGGAGGGCGACGCCCAGGTCCTCGCCGAGATGGACGGCCCCGGCGTCATCTGGCGGATCTGGTCGGCCAAGCCGGAGCAGGGGCGCCTGACCGTCCTCCTCGACGGCCAGGCTGCGCTCGACATGCCCTTCGCCCACTATTTCGACGCGAAACACGAGCCATTCGTCTACCCCACGCTCGGCTACGAGTCGGCCCGCGGCAAGAACCTCTACTTCCCGATCCCCTACCAGACGTCCTGCAAGGTGCTCGCCCAGAAGGGCTGGGGGAAGTACTACCAGATCACCTACGCCACCTTCCCGAAGGGCACGCGGCTCCCCCGGTTCTCGATCCCGCTGCCGGACGACGCCGTCGCAGTCTTGAATCGCGTTAACGCCCACTTCGCCGGCGGCCTCGGGACCGATCCGGCCGGGAAGCGCGACGGGGAGGAGACCGTCGCGAAGACGGCGCGCGTCGCGGCCGGGAAGACGGAAACGGTGGCGGATCTGAAAGGCCCGCGGGCGGTCACCGCCCTCCGCGTCAAGGCGTCCTTCAAGGACCGCGACGACGAGATGGCCGCCCTGCGCCACCTCGTGCTGCGGATCACCTGGGACGGCGCGGTGTCGCCGGCCGTCTGGTGCCCCCTGGGCGACTTCTTCGGGACCGCGCCCGGCGTCAACCCCTACCGCTCCCTGCCCGCCGGGATGACCCCGGAGGGCTGGTACAGCCTCTGGTACATGCCGTTCGCCGCGAGCGCCCGCATCGAGCTTCTCAACGAGGGGCCCTTCGACCGCGAGGCGGCCTTCGAGATCCTCCACGCCCCGCTGTCCCGCCCCGTCGCGCAGCTCGGCCGCTTCCACGCCAAGTGGCACCGCGACGTCCTGCCGCTGCCGAAGGACCGCTGGCCGGACTGGACGGTCGTTCAGGCGACGGGCCGCGGGCGGTTCTGCGGCATGATGCTCCACGTCTGGAGCCCGCGCGGCGGCCAGTGCCCGACCGTCAAGTGGTGCAACGGCCACTGGTGGTGGGGGGAGGGTGACGAGAAATTCTTCGTCGACGGCGAGACAGACCCCTCCACCTTCGGCACCGGCACCGAGGACTACTTCGGCTACGCCTGGGGGGACGGCACCCTGTTCGCCCGGGCCTTCCACAACCAGACGCTCTGCGAGCGGAACGCCGGGCACATCTCGCTCAACCGGTGGCAGATCGCCGACAACGTCCCCTTCCGCACGTCGTTCGAAGGGACCCTCGAGAAGTACTGGCCCAACGACTGGCCCGCCCTTTACGCCGCCGTCGCGTACGGGTACCTCTCGGCCGACGGCGTGGACCCGCTCGGCCCGACTCCGGCCGCCGAACGGCACGGCTACTGCGTCCGCCCGCCGATGACGGCCGGCGGGTTCACGGTGCTGAAACAGTCGCGCGGCCAGGTCCAGACGCAGGCCATGACGCAGTACGGCGCCGGCGTCTGGACGGACGACGACCACCTGTGGTGGACGGGCGCCGGGCCGGGCGACACGATGGACGTCACCGTGAAGGTGGAAAAGGCAGGGACCTACGACGTGAGCGCCGTCCTCACGAAGGCCGTGGACTACGCCGTCGTGCAATTCCGCCTCGACGGGAAGCAGCTGGGCGGGCCCGTCGACCTCTACAACGACGGCGTGGTGAAGTCGCCGGTCCTCCCGCTGGGCGCGGCCGAGCTGTCGGCGGGCGACCATGTCCTGACGGTCGAGATCACCGGCGCGAACGAGAAGGCGCAGAAGGGCTACATGGTCGGGATGGACGAGCTGCGGCTCCAGACCCGGTGACGGGACGGGCGGCCTCGCGGCGCCCGGATACGCCGGAGCGATATCCCGCACCAGGGAACGATCCGCGGCCGGCCGATTCCCGGCCCCGTGGCGGTCATCCCGCACGAGCCGGCCGCGGCTGCGAATTCCTGCCCGCACGTCAACGCCGCCCGCCTGCTCACCCACCTCGCCGCCCGGCCTTCCCGTCCCCGGCGAGGCGGGTCACAGGCAAACCGCCCCCCTTCCGCTATGTAAAAGAAGCCTGTATTCCGGGGCGGTTCGACGACACCTTCCCGTGGAACCGTGTCCCGACGGCCTTTCCGGCCTTCTCGTCTTCTCAGGCAGGAGACAGGACATGACGCGTCTCGTGCGGCATTCCCGGCTCGCGGCCCTTCTCCTCGGAACCGCGACGGCGGCCGCCGCCCCGGATCCGGAAACGACCCTCGGGTACGCGAAACCGGCCGCGAAATGGGAGCGCGAGGCGCTCCCCATCGGCAACGGCCGCCTCGGCGCCATGCTCTTCGGCGGCGTCGGGACCGACCGCATCCAGTTCAACGAGGACAGCCTCTGGATCGGCGACGAGACCAACACCGGCTCCTACCAGGCCTTCGGCGACGTCTTCGTCAGGATGGACCACCCGTCGCCGACCGACTACCACCGGGAACTCGATATCGCCCGCGCCCTGTACACGGTGACCTACGCCAGCGGCGGGACCCGCTACCGCCGCGAGGCCTTCGCCAGCCACCCCGACCAGGTCCTCGTCTTCCGCTTCACCGCGGACAAGCCGGGCGCCCACACCGGCACCGTCTCCCTGACGGACATGCACAAGGGGACGATCGCCGTGCAGGGGAACCGGCTCCAGTCCTCGGGCAACCTGGCGGGCTACACGTACGAGGGCATGAAACGGAAGAAAAAGGACAATCAGCCGGAACCGTCGCCCTCCTACAAGATCGTCCTGGACTACGAGGCCCAGGTCCTCGTCCTCCACGCGGGCGGATCGGTCAAGGCCGGCGACGGCTGCGTCGCCTTCGAGAACGTCGACACCCTCACCCTCCTCCTGGCCGCCGGCACCGACTACGTCAACCAACGCGAAAAAGGCTGGAAAGGCGAGCCTCCCCACGCGCGCCTCGTCCGCCAGCTCGACGCGGCCGCCGCGAAGGACCACGACGCGATGCGGGAGGCGCACGTCCGCGACCACCGGAGCCTCTACGACCGCTTTGCCCTGGAGCTGGGGACGACGGACCCGGAGGCGGCGGCGAAGCCCACGGACGAGCGCCTCGCCGCCTACAAGGGCGGGGGCGCCGACCCGGACCTCGAGGAGCTCCTCTTCCACTACGGCCGCTACCTCATGATCGCCTCCTCCCGCCCCGGCGCCCTCCCGGCCAACCTCCAGGGCCTCTGGAACGAGTCCAACGCCCCCCCGTGGCGCAGCGACTACCACAGCGACGTCAACCTCCAGATGAACTACTGGTTCGTCGACCACGCCAACCTCTCTCCCTGCTTCGAGCCGTTCACCGAGTTCCTTTATTCCATTCGCGAGGTCCGGCGCGACGAGACGAAGGCGGCCTTCAACGCGCGCGGCTGGACGATGCACGGCGAGAACGGCCCCTTCGGCGGGTCGACCTGGAAGTGGGTCAAGCCCTCCGCCGCCTGGTTCGGGCAGAACCTCTGGGACCACTACGCCTTCACGCAGGAC
>CAYUME010000394.1:0-5288 GCA_964445475.1 uncultured Planctomycetia bacterium | reverse complement strand
GGTCACGCCTCCGCGATCAGGCGGAGGATCTTCTCCATCAGGCGCTGCCGGTCCACGCGGACCTTACGGATGATACGCGCCACGCGCTGGTCGAGCCCGTCGGTCCGGGTCCTGCTCCCGTGGCCCAGCGGGAGGAAGAGGTCCTGCGCGTCGATCCCGAGCGCGTCGGCGATCCGGCCGAGTCGATCCACGCTGATCGTCTCATTGCCCCGTTCGACTTCGCCGAGGTACTTGGCGTCCACCCGGGACGCGGCGGCCAGATCCTCCTGCGTCAGGCCGATCCGGGTCCGGATCCTGCGCAGGTTCGCGCCCAACCGCTGTCGGATCGAGCCCATGGCGCCTCCCTCCCGGATCTTAAGATCCGGGAGGTGTGCCGTACACCCTGTATATCCATGTCATGATACTGGGTATATAAGGTGTCCTCCGTGCCGCAGAGGACGGGCCGGCAGGGGGGGGGGGCGGGCGGGTTCAGGGGTCATCCCGGTGCGGCCGGCGCCCGCCCGGCCAGCAGCGACTCGTACATCGCCTTCGTCTGGCGCGCGATGGCGGTCCACGAGAAGAGCGCCTCCACCCGCGCCCGCCCCTTGGCCCCCATCGCGTGCGCCAGCTCCGGGTCCCCCAGGACGCGGTTGAGCGCCTCCGCCAGGGCCGGGGGGTCCCCGGGCGGGACGAGCAGCCCCGTCTCGCCGGGCACCACCACCTCCTTGATTCCCCCGACCGCACTGGCCACCACCGCCCGCTCACAGGCCATCGCCTCCAGGTTGATGATCCCGAAGGGTTCGTAGACGGAGGGGCAGCAGAAGACGGCGGCGTGCGAGTAGAGCTCGATGTACTGGTCCTCCCGCAGGAGGGTGTTGATCCAGACCACACGCTCGGGGTGCTCCGCCACCTTGGCCGCGATCTCCCGCTCGATCTCCGGGGTGTCCGGCGCGCTCGTGCAGCAGACGAGACGGGTCGGCGGGGGCACATGCCGCATGGCGTCCAGCAGGTGCGTCATCCCCTTCTGGCGCGTCGTCCGTCCCACGAAGAGGATGTACGGGCCGTCGATCCCGTAGGCCTTCCGCGTCGCGTCCGTCGGGACGCGGTTCCAGACCGCGAGATCGACGCCGTTGTAGATGACCGTGACGCGCTCGGGCTGGACGTCGAAGAGCTCGAGAATCTCCCGGCGCGCCTCGTTGGAGACGGCGACGATCCGGTCGGCGCCCGTGAGCGCGACGCGCTCGATCCACGTCGAGAGGTGGTAGGAGCGGCCGAGCTGCTCCTCCTTCCACGGGCGGAGCGGCTCGAGGCTGTGGACCGTGACCACGAACGGCACGTTGTAGAGCTGGCGGGCGAAGAAGCCCGGGAGGGAGGCATACCACGTATGGGAGTGGACGAGATCGGCCTCGATCCGGTCGCGGACCATCGAGAGGCCGGAGGAGAAGGTGCCGAGGACGCTGTTGAAGAGCTTGTCCTCGCCCTCGAACATGCGGGGCCAGGCCTGGTAGCCGCGGACGCGGAGGGGGCCCTCCTCGCTCTTCTGGGGCCCGATGCAGCGGACCTCGACGTCCATGAGGCGGGACAGCTCGCGCGTGAGGTTCTTCACGTGGACGCCGGCCCCCCCGTAGACGTGGGGGGGGTACTCCCGGGTGAAGAAGGTGACCTTCATCGGACGCCCCCTCCCCGCCCGCCGGGCCCCGTGCTCGCCCCGGACTCCAGCGGCGAGGCCAGGATGTACTCCGGCGTATCCGGGTGGACGATGCAGTTCCGGCCGATGCGGGCCCCCGCGGGGATCCGCGCGTCCATTCCGATCACCGTCGACCCGCCGGAGAGCGAGGCCGGCAGCTCGGCCGACGGGCGGGGCTCGCCTTCGCCCACCCGGCAGTCCCGGCCGAAGACGACCCGCTTGTCCGAGACCACCGACTGCAGCCGGGCGCCGGGCTCGACGCAGACCTGGTCCCAGAGGACCGAGTCGGCCACCTCCGCGCCCTCGCCGACAACGACGCCCGGGGAAAGGACGCTGTCCCGGACCGTCCCGCGGACCACGCAGCCCGGGGCAAGGAGGCTGTTCTCGACGCGGGCGCCCGGGAGGCAGCGCGCGGGGGGCGGGGGAGCGGCGCGGCGCGTCATGGTGTTCGAGCGGACCTGCCAGGCGGCCAGGTCGACGCGCGGGGCGGGGCCCAGGAGGCTGCGGTGGAAGTCGTGGTACTCGTCGAGCGTCCGCGTGTACGCCCAGTCGCCGTGGTGGACCCAACCGTAGACCCGGCGCCGGGGCATCATGCGTCGCAGGACCTCGTGGATCTGGTAGGTCGTCGAGCCGTCCTCCCCCCGCTCCGCCTTCCGCAGCTCGTCGATCAGGACCTCGCGGCGGAAGGCGTAGACCGTCATCGAGGCGAGGTGGCTCCGGGGGTTGCGCGGCTTCTCGGAAAAGGCCACGACCTGCCCGGCGTCGTTCATCTCGCCGATCCCGAATCGGTGCGCGTCGCCCGCCCGCTCGACGAAGCCCATCGTGAGGTCCGCGTCCTGCTCGGCGTGGAAATCGAGGAGCGGCCGGTAGTCCATCGCGTAGACGTGGTCCCCCGAGACGGCCAGCACGTCGTCCGGGGCGTTGCGCTCGATGAAGTCGAGGTTCTGGTAGAGGGCGTCCGCCGGGCCGCGGTACCACTCGCTCGACCCGATCCCGAGGTAGGGGGGGAGGAAGCGGACGGCGCGGGTCGCCCCGACGAGGTCCCAGGCCGCGCCCGTCCCGACGTGGTCCATCAGCGTCGAGGGCCGGTACTGGGTGAGGATCCCGACGTGGTCGATCCCCGCGTTGGCCAGGTTGGTCAGCGCGAAGTCGATCGTCCGGTAGATCCCGCCGAAGACGACCGACGCCTTGGGCCGGCGCTCGGTGAGGACCGAGAGGTCCTCCACCCGACCGCCGGCGAAGACGATCCCGAGAGTCCTTCGCATGGCGTGCCTCGCTCGCGTCGTGGGTTCACGTCCACATCCGGCAGTCTAACCGCTTCACCGCAGCGTCACCAGCGCGTCCTCGATCGCGTACCGCGCGTCCCGGTCCGGCTCGTCCTTGTAGGCCGCCTCGAGGGCGGGGCGGACGGCCTGGTCGCCGATCCGCCCCAGGAGGTACGCCGCGTTGCGGCGCACCCCCGGCCGCTCGTGGCGGAGCTGCTCCAGGAGCCGGTCCTTGTACTCCGCGGCGCCCAGGTCCCCCAGCACCGCGGCGGCCAGGCGGGAGACGCCGTCGTCGGCGTCCAGCAGCGCCCCGAAGAGCGGCTCGCGGGCGCGCGGATCCTTGGCGTCGCCGAGCTCCCAGGCCGCCTGCATCCGGATGCGGGGGTCGCCGGAGCGGAGGCGGGCCACGGCGGTCTCGACCGGGTCCTTGGGGGCGCCCGGCGCCGCCATCGGGCCGAGGATCGCCTCCGCCTCGCGCTGGCGCGCCTCGATCGCCTCCCCCAGCGCGGCGATCATCTGGGAGGTCCCGGCGGCGGCGGGGTTGAAGGGGATGAGCACGCGTTCCGCGTAGAGGCCCCGGACCGCCTCGCGCGCCTCCGCGCCGCACGTCCGGTCGGCGACCAGCGCGCCGAGCGCCTGGAAGGCGCGAAGGTCGGGCACCGCGCGGAAGAAGCGCACGGCCGCGAGCCGCACCGCGGGACGCTCCGAGGAGAGGAGCCCGATGAGCCGCGGGACCGCCGGCCGGTGCTTGAGCCCGGTGAGAAGGTCGACGAGGCGAAGGCGCAGCCGCTCGGGGTCCGCGATCGGGAGGTGGGACGCGTAGGCGTCCCCCAGGGCCGCCACGGGGCGGGCGTAGGCGCGCTCGCGCGAGGCGACGTCCAGCCCCTCCGTCACCGCCTTCCGGGCCATCGCGAGCGCCCGGTCGCGGTCGTCGAACCGCTCCAGCCCGTCCAGCAGCGCCCCGAGCGCCGTCAGGCGCATGTCCGGCTTCGCCAGGTTCTCCTCGATCAGGTCCAGCTCGCTCCGACCCGTGACGAGGAGGATCGCGACGACGGCCGCCAGCCCCACGGCGCCGACCGAGCCGGCGGCGAGGACGACGCGGCGCTGGCGCTTCAGGACGCGCCGGAACCGCGACCAGGCCGACAGGGGCTTCGCCGAGACCGGCTCGCCCTGCAGGTAGCGGTCGAGGTCGTCCGCGAACGCGGCCGCGGTGGCGTACCGGTCCTTCTTCTCCTTCTCCAGCGCCTTCATGCAGATGGCCGACAGCTCCGGCGGCGCGGCCGCGTTGAGGCGGACGGGCTCGGTGGTGTAGTCGTTGACGACCTTCAGCAGCGTCGCGGCGATCGTCGGCCCCTCGAACGGGGGCTTCCCGGTCAGCATCCGGTAGAGGATCGCGCCCAGGGCGTAGACGTCCGTCCGGAAGTCCACGTCGTGGACGTTTCCCATCGCCTGCTCGGGGCTCATGAAGGCGGGGGTGCCCATGACGTCGCCGGTGACGGAGAGCATCGAGCGGGAGCCGACGTCCTTGGCCAGGCCGAAGTCCGTCACGTGCGGCGCGCCCTCCCGGTCCAGCAGGATGTTCCCCGGCTTGAGGTCGCGGTGGATGATGCCCTCCCGGTGGGCGTGGTGGACGGCACGGGCCGTGTCGCGCAGGATCCGGGCCCCCGCCTCGAACGGCATCGGGCCCCCGGCCAGCAGGTCCTCCAGGCTCTTCCCCTCGACGAAGTCCATCGTGAAGAAGGGAAGCTCGTTGTACTCGCCGACCTCGTGGATCGGGACGATGTTCGGGTGGCGGAGCTTCGCGGCGGCGCGGGCCTCGCGGTGGAAGCGCTGGCGCATCTCGGGGGTGGCGTGGACGCCCCCGAGGAGCATCTTGATCGCCACCACCCGGTCCAGCCCCTCCTGGCGCACCTGGTAGACGACGCCCATGCCGCCGCGCGCGATCTCGCCGTCGATCAGGTAGCGTCCCAGGCGGACGGGGATCTCGCGCGGCAACTCGGGCTCGTCGCGCAGGCGGAGCTCCGGCGCGGGCGGGGGCGGGGCGGACGGCTCCAACGGGAGCTTGCACGCGGGACAGGTGGCCGGCTTGCCCGGGACGCGGTTCTTGACCCGGTAGGCCTTCCGGCACGCGGGGCAGCGGAGGACATCCTCGGCGGACGGCATGCCGTATTATCCCGAATCGCGCACGACGATCAACCCCACTGGGATGGAGTAGGTTATGCATGGACAGCCGTCAAGAGATATGTTCAATATGGATCCGGACGGCCTTTTGCCCGGGAGGGATCCCATGCGACCGGAACGAACGCGCCGCGAGCTCCTGGCCCTCGGCGGCGCCGCCGCGGGGGCGATGCTCGGCC
>CAYUME010000393.1:2841-5300 GCA_964445475.1 uncultured Planctomycetia bacterium | reverse complement strand
AAGGGTTCGAGCGAGTAGTCGAGATCGGCGATATGCCGGACGCGGAGGTCGGCCAGGTTGTGCTTCACGCAGTGGTAGGTCGCCTCCATCACGTCGCCGTCGTCGGCCAGCGTCCCCGCCGCCACGACCTTCGCCCGCCCGATCACGGTATAGCCGCCCTGGCGGGAGCGCTCGAGGGTGACGGGCTGCTGGAGCCCCGAGACGAGCTGCCGGGCGTAGGGGGCGATGGGGACTTTCGAGAGGATGTTGTCGTTCACGCGCCCCTCGCCCGCCGGCCCCAGGTAGACGTCCACCACCCACTCCTTGTGGCCCTGGCTATCCATCTCGATGTACTGCGGCATGGAGGCGGTGACCCCGGTCACAAACCGGCGCTTGTCCCGGATCTCGCGCGCGCCGAAGAGGGCGACGTTGCGGGCCATGGTCAGGCGACCTCCTGGGCGAGCTCGAGGGCGTCGATGGCGGCCAAGTCGCCCCCTGCGACCTTGAGCGCCGAGACGTCCATCGTGGGCGCGGCGCCGCGGCGGAGCGTCTTGCGGATCGACGTGACGTAGAAGCGGTCGCCGGCGGCCGTCTCCACCACGTCGTCCACCTCGAGCACGGGATCGTCGAGCACCGTCATCTCGTGGACCTGGTTCTTGACGAGCTCGCGCCGGAGGCGCTCGAAGCAGGCGGCGTCGAGGTCCGCCATCGTCGAGAGGAAGTCGTTCCTGAGCTCCAGCTCGCGGACCTCCTCGGGGGCGAGGCCGACGAGCTGGTGGCGGCTCATGAGCTCCTGGTAGCAGTACTCGAAGGGCCGGCCCCAGACCTGGTAGACCCCGCGGCCGATGTAGCTCATGGACCAGAGGAGGCCGACGAGGGTGCCGATGCTGAGGACCTGGAGGATGAGGCGCACGGTCCCGATGGTGCCGCCGGTGATCCAGTTGACGACGTTGGAGGCGATCCCGCCCTCGTGGAAGTAGTAGTCGATGGCCGCAACCGCGATCTGCACCGCCAGGAACGACGCGAAGAGGATCATCCGGACGTTGGCCAGGTAGCGCGTATCGAGCGAGAGCCGCCCGTGGAACTCGTCCTCCTCGCTCCACTCCCCCTTGCTCCAGCTGATGGGATTCTTCTCGACCAGGTACGTCCCTTCCGCCCGCTGGGAACGGTCGTCGGAATAGAAGACGTCCTCGTGGTACCGGCGGTCGAAGAACCCCGTCACCACCGAGAGCTCCACGAGCATCTGGACCTCCTGCATGACCTTGGAGAGGTCGGAAGCCAGGCCCGTGAGCGCCACGGAGTTGTTGACCTCGACGTCGGTGGGCGCGGCGACGTTCGAGACGACGAGCGGGTCGCCGGCGGAATAGACCCGGACGGCGGGCTTGTCGAGGCGCGCGTCGGCGGCGACCAGCCGCCCCAGGCCGTCGAACTTCGGCTTCTTGCCCACCGGGAAGAGGCAGTGCCACAAGGCCGAAAGCGCCGGCTCCTCCACCAGCTGGTTCGACTCGTGCCGGGACTGGAAGCCCTGGGTGCCGATCAGGACTTCCTCGCGCGCGAGGCCCATATGGTCGCTGGCGATCGCGTAGGCGATGTCGCCCAAGTCCGTCCCCCGCGGGAAGGCCGAGGTCGTCACCTGGAGGTTGAGGAAGCGCTCCTCGCGCCCGTAGGCGGTCGCCGACATCCCCTCCGAGCGATTGGACCGCGTCCCCGGATTGTCGCCCGGGCGCCCCCGGAAGGTCCCCGTGAAGACCGCCACCCAGTCCTCGCGGGCCACCCGCCGGTCCCCCTGGAGGATCCGGACGATCACGCCGTCCTCGACCATCCCGCGGCGGAGGTTGATCCCCGAGTTGGGATTCCGGCGGAAGGTGAAGGTCGCCTGGGGGACGGCGGGATCGTCAGCGTTCTCGAAGCCGATGTTCTCGGAAAGCTCCACCGACTCGACGAACGCGGTCACGTCGAGCGGCGGATCCATGGCCACCCCGCGGACCACCTCCGAGAGGGTGACCCGGTGCGGGTTCCAGAGGAGCACCGCGAAGTCCGGGGTGCGGTCGAGCGATCCGAAGATCGCGTCAAGCCGGGATCCGGGAGCCAGGTAGCGCATCGGGCGAGCCGTCCTGCAAGAGCCACGCCTGCCGCATCGCCGCAACGTCTTTGGCCGGGAACCACGCCGGCCGGGGGGCCTCCTCGACCGCCCACACCGGCTCCCGCCAGACCCGGGCGGGCTGCCGGACGTAGACATAGTCGTGTCCTGGGTCCACGCCGGCGACCGAAAGCCGGTAGGAGGTCAGGACTGCCACCAGCGGAATCGTCTCGAAGAGCCCGGGCTTGTACCGGAGGCCGCGGGCGAAGACGCTTCTCCGAATCGCCAGCGACCCGTCATGCAGCCGGCCGTCCCAGGGGGAGCCGCCCCGGAACCGCTCGAACCTCCCCTCCGGGACGCGGAGCAGGTGAAGCCCCCGGTACCGGAACATCGCCGCCTC
>CAYUME010000393.1:0-2831 GCA_964445475.1 uncultured Planctomycetia bacterium | reverse complement strand
TCATATCTCCTCCTCCACGACCGAAGTCAGTTTCTGCACCTGATGGGCCACACCATCAACTTCATGACCCTCAACGAAGCCCGGCCGGTCCAGATCGGCTGGACGATCCGCCGGAGGCGCCCGGGCCCGCTCCAGTCGTCGTCGTCCCAGTGGTGGATGATCTCGCCGCGGGAGAGGGTGACGGCCAGGTTCCGCTTGTCGCCCAAGGTCATGGGGCCGGTCTTCACGAGTCGCACGACGCCGGGGATCTCCGCGATCCGGGGTTCCAGGCCCGGGTCGCTGTCGTCGAGCACCAGGAGCTCCTTCCGCGGCCAGTCCTGCTCGAGGAACTGCGCTACCGCCCGCGCCGCGAAGCCCGGGCGATTCCGGGTCGGCATCTGGCAGGAGACGAAGGGCGGCGACCCGCAGCGCGTGTGGCGGATCATGGGGGCTACCCTCCGTGCGGCGGGATGGGGGTGCCGCCGGCCACGCACACGTTGACCCCGCAGCAGCCCTGGCCGCCCCCGGTCTCCGGCGCGGCGAAATACTGCAGGTCCCGCAGCCGCGGGCCCGCCACCGCCATCGGACGCGAGAGGGTCACGCCGTCCTTGAGGAAGGCGTCGAGGATCGCGACGTTGTCGGCCTTGAGCTGGGTGACCGAGAGGGCCACGCAGTAGATGGCGCCCCCGCCGTAGGGGAGCCCCGGGTTGGGGACGCCGACGGTGTCGGGGACGATGAGGGGCATGTACTCGACGTCCTCGCCAACCTGCATGAACTGCACCCCGGCGAGGTCGGTATCCGATTGCGTCGCCGCCCAGCGCCGGATGACGAGCGTGGGCGCCGTCCCCACCGTGTAGCCGGCGAGCATGACGTAGAGGAGGTCCTGGGCAAGGAGCGTGCCCGGGACGCCGGCGACGGTCGGCACCCCCGGGACGCTCGGGACGGCGGGGGTGTTGGCGGGCAGCGTCACCCCCTTCTTGAGCAGCACGTCCGCGCACGGGGCCACCACCGGCGCGTAGCAGAGGGCGCCATCCGGGGGGATCACCTCGACGCACACCTCGACGTCCACCTTGTAGGCGGAGTCCTGCTTCGACCGGAAGCGGACGGTGAAGTGCTTCTCCCCGGGGGTGTTCTGGACGTTGACGGTGCTGACGGTCTCGACGGCCTGCTGGGTGACGGACTCGACGACGGTCCCGGTCATGCCCTCGCCGGCGGCGTCGAAGATCGAGACGAAGGCCGCGCCCCCAAAGCACGGCCGGTCGAACTCGTCCTTCCACGACGGCATGAAGGCGATCGCGACGGGGATCCAGGTGACGCCGCTGGCCAGCTGCGCGACCTCGACGCAGACGTGGAGCATGGTGGCCGAATCGAGCGCCGCCTGGCCGGCGAGCGTCACGACGTCGTGGTCGTAGGTCTTGATCCAGGTCTCGTGCTCGACAGCGCCGAAGCGGGAGACGAAGCGGAGGAAGTTCCGGGTGGCGCCGGCTGCGGGGGAGCCTGCCTCGGTCGGGCCCGCGCCCGCCTGGAAGTCGTAGACGTAGAGCCCGGGGGCGGCGAGCGACACGGCCGGGAGGAGGTTCGCGCCCAGGTCCGCGCGGTCGCGGAAGACGTAGAGCCCCGTGAGTCGGTCGGGGGCGGCGAGCTGCATCTCCAGCCGGGTGCCGAGGCCGGCGAGGATGGGGTTGACGGCCGAGGACCCGGCGCGGTAGAGGGTGGTGACGGTCTTTGCCAGGCGCGCGTTGGCGTTCTCGACGGGATCGAGGATCGCCGGGACGGGGTGGCGGAGGCGCGGCTCGCCAGCCCGGTGGACGCGCCGGTAGTCGGGAACAGGAATGGTGCCGTGCGGTCCGCTGGCCATGGCGCCCTCAGAGCCCGACGAAGCCCGCGACCCCCGCGGGGAACTCGACCTCGCGCAGCATCTTGAACTCCACCGTGAGCGCCTCGCGCATGAAGTACGGCCGCTCCCGGCCCAGCTCCTCGACCAGCATCTCGTCGTCCGCCTGGCCGAGCCGGACGGCGAGGAGCTGGATGGCGAAGCGCTTGGGGGACAAGTCCGGCGCCTCCCACCCGATGAACCGCCCGGGCGGAAGCGTCGTCGTCCAGTAGCGGCGCAGCGCGTGGAAGAACTCCGTCTTCGTCGAAAGCTCCTCCGCCGCCCACACCTCCCGGATCACCACGTCCTCGATCCGGTCGGGGAAGCGCGCTACCGCGGTGGAATCCGCCGTCCGGGCGAGCACCACGGGTGCGCGCGTCAAGACGTCGTAGCCGAAGTTGACGGTCCGGTGCGGCTGCTCCGGGTAGACGATCGGGTCGAGGTACGGGTGGCGCATCCGCCGGCCGTTCCCGCGCGCGGGAAAGAGGCGCGCGTCGCGGGCGACCGCCCGGTGCCAGTCGCCGTCGGCGTCGAGCGCGTCGGGCTGCCAGGGCGACCGGATGCCACGGGTGAAGCACTCCATCGCGCGCTCCCGATCAATCGACGCCGGGGGTGGCCGCCAGCACGTCCCGGACGGCCGCCACGAGGATCCGGTCGTTCCGCGGGTTGTCGAAGTCCTGGGTGACGGTGACGCGGGCGAGCTCCCCGGCCTCCAGCGGCGAGCCGTCGGGGATGTTCTCGGTGGCGGTGTTGACGGAGGCGGCGGAGTCGAAGACCCGCAGCCGGAACTGCGTCTTCCGGCCGGCGTCGTCGTAGGTGATGTTGTCCTCCAGGGCGTTCTCGCCCTGGTAGCCGAGGAGGCGCTGGAGCCGGAAGAGGATCTCCTTGAGATCGTCGCCGAGGTTCTCCAGGTCGAAGACCTCGAAGGACGCCGTGATCGTCTCGACGCCCCCCGTCTCCGGGTCGGTCGAAAGCGTCC
>CAYUME010000392.1:0-5301 GCA_964445475.1 uncultured Planctomycetia bacterium | reverse complement strand
TCCGCCTCCAGCACCGCGCTGTAATACGACCCCTCCGTCCCGTCCGGCAGGAGGGTCGTGACGATCGAGAGGGTGCCGATGACGAGCGAGAGGGGGCGGTCGACTTCCTGGGCCGTCGGCGTCGTGTTGTCGGTGACCCGGACGATGAGGTTGGCCGTCCCGCCCGCCGTCGGCGTGCCGTCGATGACGCCCGTGTCGGCGTGGAGCGTCAGGCCGTCGGGGATCGGATCCGAGCCGGGGGCGAGGGACCAGGTGTAGGACGTCACGCCGCCCTGGGCGGCGAGGGGGGCGGAATAGGCGTAGCCGACCTGGCCGGCGGGGAGGGCGTCCGTCGTGATCTCGAGCTGGGAGGGCACGACGACGAGACGGACGCGGCCCCAGGCCTCGTCGGAGTTGAAGTCGGTGAGATGAGCGGTGAAGTCGAAGGTGCCGGCCGCGACGGGGGTGCCGCTGACGACGCCGTCGGTGTCCATGGCCATGCCGGTGGGCAGCGGCGAGCCGGAGATCGGCGTCCAGACGAGCGGGTCGCTGCCGTAGCCTTCCAGTTGGAAGGGGGCGTAGGGGACGTTGAGGGCGGCGTCGGGGAGGCGGCGGGTGAGGATGCCGGTGCCCGAGCTGCTGTTTTGGACCTCGATCTCGTAGCGGGCGTAGGCGTGTTTCGGCGTGGCCGAGCTGTCCTGGACGTGGATGGTGAAGCGGAAGACCCCGGCGGCGGTGGGGAGGGGATTGCTCTGGAGCGTCGCCGTGGTGGTCGACGGGACCAGCGCGATGCCCGGCGGGAGGGCTCCGGCTCCGGGCAGGATCTCCCAGCTCAGATCGCCGGTGCCGCCGGCGGCGGAGAGGATCACGGGGCCGTAGGACTGGCCGACCCGGGCCCAGTCGTCGATCCACAGGGTCTCGATGCGGAAGGCGGAGGGGTTGGCGAGGATCCCGAACTCGGGCCGGCCCCAGCCGGTGCGGCCGCCGGCGTCGGCCAGCACGAGGAGCGGATCGCTTCTCTCCTGGGCGACGGTGGGGGTGCCGGAAAGCAGCCCGCCGGAGGTGAGTGTCAGGCCGGCGGGGAGCTCCTCGCCGGGGGAGAGGGCCTGGGTGTAGCCGCCGCTGCCGCCGCCGGCGACGATCGGGTGGGAGTAAGCGAGGCCGGTCACGCCGATGCTGATGAAGCCCTGGAAGGCGACGGGGGGATAGCCGACGCGCAGGGTGACGAGGCGCTGGCGGGTGGTCGGGGTGGTGTCCACGGCCTGGAGGAGGATGGCGTGGACGCCCTCGGCGGCGGGCAGCGGCGTGCCGGTGATGGCGCCCGTGGAGGGATTGAGCGCAAGGCCCATCGTCGCGAGGGAGCCGTCGGGGTTGCTCCAGGTGACGGAGCCCACCGCGCCGGGGGCGGCCAGGGCGGCGCTGTAGGGGGCGCCCACCGAGGCGTCGGCCAGTCGTCCGGGGGCGATGGCGAAGTCGACGTCGAGGGCGGGATCGATGACGAGGTCGCAGGCGACCTCGAAGGCGGACGTGCCGTCGGAGGCCTGGACGACGAGGGGGAAGGTGCCGGCCTGCGTGGGCGTGCCGGCGAGCGTGCCGTTGTCGGCGTGGAACGCCAGCCCCGCGGGCAGCGTCCCGGTCAGGGCGAAGGTGGCGGGCCCGGCGGCGCCCTCGGTGCGCAGCGTCTCGGCGTAGGCGACGCCCACGCGGCCGGCGCGCAGGACGCGGGTCATGATGCGGAAGCCGGCGGGGGGCGGCAGGATCTCGAAGATCGCGGAATCGTCGGCCTCGCGCACGGGGAAGGCCATGGTCCTCTCGGAGAGGTCGGTGAGGACGGCGTCGAGGACGTGGCGGCCGGCGCGGGTGGGGGTGCCGGAGGGGAGGCGGCGTGCGGCGTCGAGGGCGAGGCCCGCGGGCATCGCCGCGCCCGGCTGGGTGGCGAGGCGCGTCCGGTCGGAGTCGCCGCCGCTGATCGGGACGGGGCCGCCCGTGTCGTAGGGGACGCCGACGGTGCCCGGCGGGGCCAGGGGGACGCCCGTCCCGGGCCCCTCCCGCATGATCTGCAGCGGCCCGGGCTGGATGACGATCGTCACCACCCCGGTCACGGTGTTGACGCCGTCGCTGACCTCGATCAGGACCGGCCGGGCCCAGTCGTCGGAGTTTTCGGGAATCCCGCTGACCACGCCTGTGGTGGGGTGGAGGGAGAGGCCGGACGGGAGTCCGTAGTTGTCCGTGTCGGGGAGACTCCAGGACCAGGTGGGGGTGGTCTCCTGGCTGATCGCGACCACGGGGGTGCTGTAGGCGACTTCCTCCTCCCCGTCCGGCAGGTGGCGCGTGACGATCTCCAGCGGCGGCGGCGATCCCGCATGGTCGACCGTCAGGGAAAGCTGGACGGCGGCGGTCTTGACGGCGGGGGTGGCGCCCAGGTCCACGGCGACGAACCAGCACTCCGCCACGCCCGAGGCCGTCGGCGTCTCGGTGATCGTCCCGTCGGCGTTGAGCGTCAGCCCCAGCGCCTGCAGGGCCTCCGTGTCCCCCATCCAGAGGTAAGGGCCGCCCGACCCGTTTTGGAGGGTGAGGCTGACGGGCCCGTAGGCCGCGCCCACCGTACCGACGGGCAGCGAGGCGGTCGTGATCAGGAAGCTGCCGCCGCCGGGCGCGATCGTGAGCGCCAGGTCGGCCACGGCGGACCGGCGCGGCAGGCTTCCGTCGCGGACGCGGGCGCGGAGGCGGCAGGTGCCGGTGGAGCCGGGCGTCCCGTAGAGCGCCCCGGCGCGGGAGAGGATCAGGCCCGAGGGGAGGTCCGTCCCGCCGACGAGGTCCCACTCGTACGGCGGCTGGCCGCCGGTGGCCACCAGCTGTGCCGGCCCGTAGGCGACCCCGAACGTCCCGGCCGTCAGCGGCGATCCCGTCGCGACGGCGAGCGGGGGCGGCGACGACGGCAGCACGACCAGCCTCACGTTGGCCCGCTCCCGCCGCGGCGGGACCGAGCTGTCCTGCACGCGGACCGTCAGCGTGTACTCGCCGGCCGTGTCCGCCGCCGGCGTCCCGGTGATCTCCCCGGTGTCCGACGCCATCGACAGGCCCGCCGGCAGCGGCGTGGCCGGGTCGACGGAGAGGACGATCGGCTCCGTGATCCCCCCGAAGTCCGTCCCGTCCAGCTCCCCGCTGTTGTAAAGGACTCCCTCCTCGGCATCCGGCACCCGCAGCGTCGTGAGGATCAATGCCCCGGCCGGCACGCCGGCGGGGACGATGCGGACGGAGAAGGCCCGCTCGCCGATGGAGGAGGCGTCGTCGGTGGCCCGCAGGGTGAAGGCGTAGAGGTTGGGCGTCGTGGGCGTCCCGGAAAGGACCCCGGCCGTCGAGAGCGAAAGGCCCGGCGGCAGCGTCCCGCCGACGCGGGTCCACGCGTACGGCTCCACCCCGTCGTCCGCCTCCAGCACCGCGCTGTAATACGACCCCTCCGTCCCGTCCGGCAGGAGGGGGGTCAGGATGACGATCGGGCTGACCGTGATGGAGAGCGCGCGGTCCGCCGTCTGCGGCGTCGGCGTCCCGCTGTCGGTGACCCGCACGGTGAAGTACGTGGTGCCCGCCACGGTCGGAGTCCCGGAGATGACGCCGGTTCCGGGGTTCAGCGAAAGGCCGGCGGGGAGCGAGCCCGAGACGAGGGACCAGGCGTGCGACGGCGTCCCATAGAGGGCGGTGACGGAGGCCGAATACGGGGCGTTGAGTTGTGCAATGGGGAGGGACGTCGTCGGGATGGTCAGGGGGGCGATGACGACCTCGATCGAGAGGGCCTGGTCGTCGAAGGCCCCGTTCGCGTCGGTCACCCGCGCGGTGAAGGCGTAGACGCCCGCCGCCGCGGGCATGCCGGCGATGACGCCCGATCCGGCGTTCAGGGCCAGGCCGGGCGGGAGGGCGCCGCCGGCAAGCGACCAGGCGTACGGCGCCGTCCCGCCGGTTGCCGCCAGGGGCTGGGAATAGGGCGCGGCGGCGACGGCGGGGGGCAGGGCCGTGGTCGTGATGGCCGGCGGGGGGTTGACGACGATCGCGAGCGGCCGGTCGTCGGTCTGCGGGACCGGGAAGGCGCCGTCGGCGACCCGGACGGTGAAGTTGAAGGTGCCGGGTGCCGCGGGCGCGCCGCTGAAATGGCCGTCCGGTTCGAGCGTGAGCCCGCCCGGCAGGGCGCCGCCGGCGAGCGACCACGCGTACGGCGTCGTCCCGCCGGTGGCCGCCAGCGTCGGCGCGTAGGCCGCGCCCTGCGTCGCGTCGGGGAGCGAGGAGGTGACGACCGTCACCGGCGGCGGGAGGATGACGATCAGGACGCGGCCCTGGGCCGTGTCGGGGGTCGGGACGGTGCTGTCGCTCACCTGCACGGTGACGTAGTAGGTCCCCGGGGCGGCCGATGGCGTCCCGCTGACCGCGCCGGTCGAGCCGTTGAGGGAGAGCCCCAGGCTGGTGAAGGTCACGGGCGACCCGGTGTCCGACCATGTCAGGGGCGCGTCGCCGTTGGCGGCGACGAGATACGCGTCCGGGTAGGGGACGGACCGCTGCGCGTCGGGGAGGCGGCGGGTGAGGACGGCTGGGATGTCGGTCGGCCATGTCTGCGGCTCGACGCGGATGCGGATCTGCAGGTCCGCGGTGGCGCCGAGGCTGTCCGTGACGCGCAGGGAGCAGACGAAGTCGCCGCTGACGGTGGGGGTGCCGTACAGGCCGCAGTAGTTGGGGGAGGGCGCGATCGTATTGATCCAGAAGCCCGGCGGGAGCGACGTGGAGGAGAAGACGTAGTCGGGGGTCCCCCCCTGGGCGTTGAAGGGCGCATAGAATCCGTTCCCGACCTGGCCGACGAACTCGGCCGTCGGCTGGGGGACGAAGGAGAGCGCCGTCCCGTTCGGCGGCAGGACGATCGTGCGGATGCGGCCGTAGCCGATGCGGGACGCGCTGTCCTGAAGGACGACGCGGGAGTCGACGAAGCCGGTGGCGACCATCGGGGTGCCGGAGAGATCTCCCTCGCCGTTGAGCGACAGGCCGGGCGGGAGGCTCTCGCCGGTGTCCAGGGCGGAGAGGACGGGGGCCGCGCCGCCGAAGGGGTCGAGGGTGTCGCTGCAGGCCTCCCCGACGAAGGCGAGATTGCGGAGGCCGGAGGCGGTCACGGCGACGGGCTCGATGAGGATCCGGACCTTGCGGTAGGTGTCCGGTCGGGACGCCTTGATGGCCCGGACCCGCAACTCGTGGAGCCCCGCCGAGGACGCGAGCGGCGTGCCCGTGATCTCGCCGGTGGATGCGTTCAAGGAGAGGCCCAGGCTGGAGAAGGGCACGGGGGAG
>CAYUME010000391.1:0-5304 GCA_964445475.1 uncultured Planctomycetia bacterium | reverse complement strand
GTCCCAGTACCGCTTCTGATCCGAGCGGCCCTCGTAGTAATGCGAGCGGTTGTAGGTGTGGTCGCACTCGGCGGCCTTCCAGTACTCCCAGCCCTGCCGCCGCTCGGGCGCGACGCAGGCGCTGCGGCCGTGGCCGTCGAGGTGCCACTTGCCGATGTATCCGGTCGCGTACCCGGCCGACGCGAGGATCTCGGCCAGGCAGAGCTCCCCGTCGGGCAGGTTCGCATCGTTGAGGAACATCCCGGTCGAGGTCGGGAAGCGCCCCGTCATGAGCGCGGCGCGGTAGGGGGTGCAGACCGGGCAGACCGAGACGGCGTTGCGGAGCCAGAGGCCTTCCTTCGCCAGGCGGTCCAGGTTCGGCGTCTTGACGTTCGGGTCGCCGGCGTACCCGGTCGCCGACGCCCGCCACTGGTCGGCGAGGAGGCAGACGATATGGGGCCGGGCGGGCTCCGCGCCGACGGGGCGGAGCGGCGGCATCGCGACGGCGGCAAGCGCCGCCAGGGCGGCGGCACGGGTCGGAACGGTCACGGCCCCTCCCCGCCCGCCTTCTTCTTCGCGGGCTTTGCGCCGGCGGCGCCCTTCCGGTTGGCGCCGCCGGGCCCCCAGTCCTCGTTCTTCACGCTCGATCCCGGGAAGACGGGCGCGATCATCTGCCGGTCCCACGCGTCGAGCGCCTCGCCCAGGCGCGCGGCGACGTCCGCCTTCTCGCCCGCCAGGTCGCGCGTCTCGCCGACATCGGCGGCCAGATCGAAAAGCTGCGCGGGCTTGTCCTGCAGGCGCACCAGCTTCCAGGACCCCTCGCGCACGGCGTGGGCCTTGCCGCCGCCCATGCGCCAGAAGAGCCGCTCGTGCGGCGCGCCCGGCTTCTCCCCCGACAGGTACGGGAGGAGGTTCACGCCGTCGTATCTCCGGTCGGTGGGCATGGGGACGCCGGCCGCGGCCAGGGCGGTGGCGAAGACGTCCAGCGACGAGACGGGGAGGTCGCAGGTCGCGCCCGCGGGCAGCCGGTCCGGCCAGCGGACGACGAAGGGGACGCGGATGCCGCCCTCGTAGAGCTCGCCCTTCTGGCCGCGCAGGGGCCCGTTGCGGGAGCCGTTGGTCTTCACGGGACCGCCATTGTCGGAGAAGAAGAAGACCAGGGTGCGCGGCGCCTGTCGCGTCGCGGCGATCGCGCCGGTGACCGCGCCGATCGCGTCGTCCATCAGGCTGACCTGCGCGGCGTACGTCCGGCGGACGGGATCCTCGATCGCGGCGAACCGCTCCAGCCGCTCCGGCGTCGGCTCGTGCGGCGTGTGCGGGGCGTTGAAGGCGAGGTAAAGGAACCACGGCGCGTCCCGGTGCCGGCGGACGAAGGCGGACGCCTCCGCGCCCAGCGCCGTCGTGAGGTGGCCCGCCACCTCGACCGGCTGGCCGTCCCGCGTCAGCGCCAGCGTGTACTGGCGCTCGTTGGGCTGCCAGTTGAAGAAGCGGTGGCCGCCGCCGATGACGCCGAAGGTGTCCTCGAGCCCGCGCCGCCAGGGCACGTGCCCGGGCGAGGCGCCGAGGTGCCACTTGCCGACCCACCCGGTCTTCCAGCCCGCCTCCTTCAGGAGCTGCGGCAGGAGCCGCTCGCCGAGCGGCAGGCCCTCGGCCGTGTCGAGGGGGTCGTAGACGGGGTTGAACTCGTGGCCGAACCGCTGCTGCTGGCGACCGGCCAGGAGGCCGGCGCGGGAGGGCGAGCAGAAGGAATGCGTGACGTAGCCGCTCGTGCAGCGGATCCCGGACGTCGCGAGCGCGTCGAGGTGCGGCGTGGGGATGTCCGTGCAGCCCTGGAAGCCCGCGTCGGCATACCCCTGGTCGTCGCTGACGATCAGGAGGATGTTGGGACGGGCTGCTTCCGCGGCCGCATCGCCGGCGTGCAGCAGGGCGAGAGGAACGAGCAGACAGGAAAGGGCGCGTCTCATGTCACGCACCGTCGTCGGCCTCCTTCTTGCGCTTCCTCTGCTTCCCGGCGGCCTCGTCCGCGGGCGTCTTGGGGCGCGGCATCGGGGCGCTGACCGACTGGCGCCAGGCCTGCAGTTTCTCGTGAAGTTCCTTCGCCTTCTCCGGCTGCGCGGCGGCCCGGTCGGTCTTCTCGCCGATGGCGGCGGCGAGGATGAAGACGACGTTGGGCTTCGCGGCGGGCGGCGCGTCGCCGGCGCGCGTCGCGGACGTCAGGGCCGGCAGGAGCGCCGCGGCGAGGAGGAGGGACCGGCTCGTCATGGCCATCCTTTCGTCACTTCGCCTTCTTCTTCGCGCCCGGCTTCGTCGCGCCCGTCTGGACCGGGTACAGGAACACCGGATTCTCGACGACGCCCGCGGGGCGCACGCCGGGGCCCTTGCCCGAGCCGTCGCCGAGCTCCGCGGCCATCTTCTCCGCCAGGGCCTGGAGGCGCTTGACGACCTCGGGATTCGCGTCGGCGACGTTCGTCTTCTCGCCGATATCGCCGTCCAGGTTGTAGAGGCGCTGGCCCTTCCCGCTGTCGTCGGCGTCCTTCACGCCCATGCCCGTCCCCTGCGTGACGAGCGCGAGCTTCCAGGGGCCCGAGCGGACGGCCTGGAGCTTGTTGCCGTTGAAGTAGTAATGCGCCTCGCGGGCGGGCTCCCGCGTCCGGCCGAGGAGCAGCCCGCTGATGTCGGCGCCGTCGATCTTGCGGTCGGCGGGAACCGTGCCGCCCGCCAGCGAGACGAAGGTCGGCAGGAGGTCGATCGTGCCGGCGACGGTGTCGCAGGAGACGCCGGCGGGCACGCGGCCGGGCCACCAGGCCACCGTCGGCTCGCGCACGCCGCCCTCCCACGTGCTGCCCTTCCCGCCGCGGAGCGGGCCGGCCTCGCCGCCGTCCTTGCCCTTCGAGAGCCACGGCCCGTTGTCGCTGGTGAAGACGACCAGCGTGTTCTTGTCGAGTCCCGACTCGCGAAGCGCGTCCAGCACCCGGCCCACGCTCCAGTCCACCTCCTCGACCCAGTCCCCGTAGCGGCCGTTCTGCGACTTCCCCTGGAACGTCGCGCCGGGGTGGATCGGGACGTGGACGGCCGTGTGCGGGAAATAGAGGAAGAACGGCTTGTCCTTGTGCCCCCGGATGAACGTCACGGCCTCCTCGGTGTAGCGCTCGGTCACGCGGTCCTGCCCCTCGCCGTCGAGAAGCTCGACGACCTTCTCGTCGCGCACCAGCGGCACGACGCTCGCCCCGGTCTCGGCGGACGGCTTGTTCATGTCGTTCGAGTACGGGATGCCGAGGTAGCGATCGAAGCCCTGGCGCGTCGGCAGGAAGGGGGGCTGGTCGCCGAGGTGCCACTTGCCGATGCACATCGTCGCGTAGCCCCGCTCCTTCAGCAGCTCGGCGACGGTGCGCTCCTCGGGGTTCAGGCCCAGCTTCCCGCAGGGGAAGAAGACGCCCGGGACGGAGACCCGCACGCCGTAGCAGCCGGTCATCACCTGGGCGCGCGAGACGGAGCAGACCGGGGCGGCGTAGAAGCTGGTCAGGCGCATCCCCTCCTTCGCCATGCGGTCGAGATGGGGCGTGCGGTTCTTCGTCGAGCCGAACGGCCCGATGTCGCCGTAGCCCATGTCGTCGATGAAGATCAGGACGATGTTGGGCTTGTCCGCGGCGCGGGCGGCCGCGGCGCCGGGCAGGAGGACGGTCAGGGCTCCCAGCGCGCCGATCCAGCGTCTCATGGGCGGCTCCTCCCCTGGGTTTTCAGCGCCTCGAGCCGCGCGGCCATCTCGGCCGCGCGCTGCGGATGCTCGGCGGCGAGGTTCTTCGTCTCGCCCAGATCGTCGGCCAGGTTGTAGAGCTCGCCGGCGGGGGGCGGGAGATCGCGGTCCGGGACGGCCTCGGCGGGCTTTTCGGGCTCGGCCTTCCGCCGGCGCGCGGCCCGGCCGCCGGCGGTGCCCGGCACGAATTTCCAGGGGCCGACGCGGAGGCCCGTCGCGCTGCCGGTGTTGTTCTGCTCGAGGAGATGATCGCGGCAGGGCGCCTCCCGCTTCTGCGCATCCGCGGCGCGCAGCGGGACCGCCGGGGCCAGCAACAGGACAGCCGGGAGGAAGCGGGAGCTGCTCATGACGGCCCTCTCCAGGGATCAACTCGCCGGGCGGGCCCCGCGCGGCGGCTCCCCACGGCGGTTGGCGCTGCCGGGAAGGGCCGGGGGCGCGTGCGCCCCCGGCCGATCATTGTATGGTTGGACGGCCGAAACAGACAGGATATTGGCGATTTGAGGCGCCGCGGCAGGCTGTGGCCGGCAGGGGACGAGGGAAGGGATCCCCGATGGCCGCGAACGGATTGCGCCCGTCCCCCGTTCCCGACGGGGGTATCATGAGCCGGGTTGATGCATAATATTTTGTCTGGAAACCTCTGGGAAGGAGGCCGGGCATGAAGCGGGTCGGGCTGATGCTGGTCGTCGTCGCGGTGCTGGTCGCATTCCTCGCCGCCCCCGTCGTCGCGGCGGACAAGCCCACGACGTTCGAGGGAACGATCGAGGAGATCAAGGACAACGTGAAGGTCGTCGCGAAGGACAAGGGCGGCAAGAAGGTCACGTTCACGACCGACGCGAAGACGGAGGTGACGGTCAACGGCAAGGCGGCCAAGGTGTCGGACCTGGCCTCCGGCATGAAGGTCGTCGTGACGCCGCCCAAGGGCCTCGCCACGAAGATCGCGGCGACAAAGAAGAAGTAGGGCGGCCGCGCGACAGGAGCGCCTGCCGTGCCCGGGGCGGCCGGGCGCGGCAGGTGTCTTCGTTTCCGCCCCCGCCCGCCGCCCTCACAGCAGCCATCCCGTCCGGTACTCCGTCCGCACGTAGTCGTTCGCCTTCGGGTTGTTGGTGACCCGCATCCGCTCCGCGTCCCACTCGATCCGCCCGTCCACCCGCTTGGCGACGTTTCCGAGCAGGCACGTCTCGGTCAGGGGCCCCGAATACCCGAAGTGCGCGCCGGGCTGCCTCCCGGCCTTGCAGGCGCGCACCCAGTCCTGCTCGTGCGAGCACCCGACGCGCGGGAGGCGCTCCTTCGGCTGGAAGCCCTGCCCGAGCTCCTCCGGGAAGATCCGCGGGTCGTTGCCGTAGACGCCGGCGAGAACCAGCCCCTTGCTCCCGACGATCATCGAACCGCCTTCCGAATAGGCGCCCTGCTTCAGGATCCCCGGGTCCTTGAGCGCCTCGGGCGCCGGCGGGACGAGCCCGTCGAACCACGTCAGCTTCAGCGCGGGCTTCCCGTTCCGTGCGGGGACGTGGACCGTGACCAGGGACTAGATCGGGTGCGTGTCGGGGTTGAGGACCTTCGAGGTCGCCTCG
>CAYUME010000390.1:0-5310 GCA_964445475.1 uncultured Planctomycetia bacterium | reverse complement strand
CAGCAGGCCCGGCAGGGTCGCGCTGAGCCGGTCGAAATCGAACCGCGCCAGCGCGGCCGTCTCCCCGGTCGCCGTCCCGCCCCCGAGCAGCCCCGCCGCGATCATGACGAGCGCACAGGAGAGCTCCATCATGAGCAGGTACCGGTTGGCCGCCCGCACGTTCTCCGCCTTCTGCCGCTCGAACCGGACCAGCAGGAACGACGGGATGGTCATCAACTGCCAGAACAGGAAGAAGAAGAGCATCAGGTCGGTCGTCGCGAGGATGCCGTACATCCCGGCCACGAAGAGTTGGACGTGGGGGTAGTAGCGCCCCACGCCGAGGTCTCGGTAGTGGTCCATGTAGCGGATGGCGTAGAGGGCGGCCAGGAGGGCGATGAGCGCGACGAGCCCCAGGAAGACCGCGCTCAATCCGTCCACGTGAATCCGGAGGGAGGACCCGAGCGCCGGGAGGCCCGCCAGCACGAGCGGCTCGGCCGGCCGCCCGGAGACGAGGACGGACCCCGCAGCGGCCAGGACGAGGAGGCTCGAGAGGGCGGTGACCAGGAAGGCCGCCCAGCCGGCCATGGTCCGGCCGCGGGCCAGGAGGGCCGTCACGCCGGCTCCGGCCACGCCCACCCCGATGGCGACCATCACGGCTTCATTCGCGTTCATGATCGCTCCGACTCCGTAGACCAGACGAAGGCGGGTCACCGGCAGGCACCGGTCACGCCCTCGTTCCTACCGTGCCGCCGGGAGGACGGCCGTCCCGCAGCACACGTCCCGGCTGGCGTTGATCACCGCCAGCACCAGGCCCAGCGTCCGTTTCACCGGCTCCGAGAGCCCCGACCCCGGGGCCAGGCTCCGGGGCTTCACCCCGAGGAGCCAGACCCGGGTGCCGCGCGACCCGACCCACCGGGCCAGCATCCCGAGAGCGAGCTTGTGTGTCGAGACCTGCGGGTACCGGACGGCCAGATCGTCCCCCCCGAGAAAGACGACATCGCCGGGCTCGCCCGCCACGTCCACCGCGTCGAGGAAGACGACGTGCGCGTAGCCGCCGCCGGCCAGCGGCTCGATCCAGTGCTCGGGCGTCGTGCCGGCCACGACGACGTGCGGATGGCCCGCGCGCGCCACGGCCTCCGCCAGGCGCACGCCGAGCCCGTCGTCCCCGAGGTCGGCATTGCCGAGCCCGACCCAGCAGACGGGGCCGGCCGCATCGCGCAGGGGACCCAGCAGGTCCGGGGTCATATCTCCTCGCCTAATTTCCGGATCTGGTCCAGGGTGAAGACGGGCCCGTCGGTGCAGACATAGGCCACGCCGATGCAGCAGTGGCCGCACTTGCCGAGCCCGCACTTCATATAGCGCTCCATCGTCGAGACCATCTGGCGGTCGTCGAACCCGAGGGCCTTGAGGTCCTTGAGGACGAAGCGGAACATGACGGGGGGGCCGCAGACGAAGACGGTCGTGTCCTTCACCGGCAGCTCGACCCCGGGCTTCTTGAAGAGGGAGCCGACGACGCCCGTGTGGCCCGACCAGGACGCGTCGCCGCGGTCGACGGTCAAATGGCAGTCCATGCCGCTTCCCGACTCCCAGCGCCTCAGATCCTCGACGTACATGAGGTCCGTCGGCGTGCGGGAGCCGTAGAAGATCTGGACCTTGCCGTACTGGGTCCGGTTGTCCCTCGCGTAGATGATGCAGGAGCGGAGCGGGATGAGGCCGATGCCGCCCGCGACGAAGATCAGGTTCCGTCCGGCATAGGCCTTCATCGGGAACCCGTTCCCGTAAGGGCCGCGGACGCCGAAGCGGGCGCCGGGCTTCAGGTCGAAGAGGGCGCCGGTCACGCTCCCGACGCGCCGGATGGTAAAGAAGGTCTCCGCCTCCGTCGGGCTGGGGGGCAGCGAGGCCGGGAACTCCCCCGCGCCGAAGACCGAGACCTGGGCGAACTGGCCCGGCATGAAGCGCTTGAAGGCCGCCTGGTCGGCGGGGTCTTCGAAGTGCCAGTAGAAGGTCTTCACGTCCCGGATCTCGTCAACGATCCGGTCGAGCATGGCGATCTTCGGCGCGTAGTGGTTCTCAGAGGGACGATGGGGTTCCATGGGGCGGTCCGGTCAGGGTCTTCCGACGGAGGATCTCCACGACGCTGGGCATGCCCACGTCGCCGTGACAGACGTTGACGCAGCGTCCGCAGCCGACGCAGGCCACGGAGAGCTCGCGCTGAATGAAGTAATGGGCCAGTTTGCGGAAGAAGCGGCGGTTCCGGCGGTCGTGGACGGCCTTGCGCGGGTTGTGCCCGCCGGCCATGCGGGTGAAACCGCCGAGGGCACAGGCGTCCCAGAGGCGGACGCGCTCGACCGTCTCGGGGCCCGTCCGCCGGTCGGTGACCGTGAAGCAGTTGCAGGCGGGGCAGACATAACTGCAGCCGCCGCACTCGAGACAGCGGTTCCCGATCTCCTCCCAGGCCTCGTCGGTAATCGTCCCCTGGGAGATGAAGCGGACGGCGGCGGAATACCAGCTGGTCGAGAGCCGGAAGCGCGTCCGGATGTCGTCGAGCACCTCCCGGCGCCGCCGGACCATCGCGGGGGTCGCGGTCCGGAAGAAGGGCTCGGCAAAGAGGGCCTCCCCCGCCGGCGTGCCGGCCACGGCCAGGAAGACGTCCCCGAGATCCATGAGCTGGAGGTCGAAATGGTCCCGGGCGGCCGGCCCGGTGTCGGAGCAGAGGCAGAAGCAGTCGTCATCGATATCGCGGGCGGGGTCGGTGCAGACGACATTGACGAGGAAGAGGCTCTTGCGGTAGCGCTCGTAGTAGGCGTCGAGGTAGTCGCCGCCCAGGAAAAACCGGTCCTGATGGTGGATGCCGGCGACATCGCAGGACCGGATGCCGAAGATCGCCCGCGGCCGCTCGTCGTGAAGGGGCTCGATCCGCCCGGCGGCCTCGTCGATCCGGAGCATCCGCTGGATGTGGGGAAAGACGAACCGCTTGGGCGGATAGTACGGGTTCGGGAGATGGATCCGGAGCCGGTCCCGATTGGCGTCGGTGACGACATCGAAGGCCGTGTCCCGTCCCCGCCCCTCGAAGGGGGCGTAGACCTCGCGGTCGCGGCGGAGGACGTCCACCAGCTTCAGCACGTCGTCCGGATGGAGGGCGCGGGCTCGCATATCATCCCTTTTCGAGGCGGATGAAGGTCGGATGGCTCCGGGTATCCGTCTCCGCCCCTCCCTGAATCTGCCGTGCGATGTCGTGCAGGAAGAAGGGGATGAAGACGATCCCGGGCTTGATCTCGGGGGTCACGCGCGCAAAGGAGGAGACGGCGCCGGCCGGCGAGACGACGCGGACCGGGGCCCCGTCGCGAAGGGAGAGCGCCGCCGCGTCCGAGGGGTTGATCTCGACGAAGCCGTCCGGATAGTCCAGGAGCAGAATCTGGTACTCGCGCTTCAGCGTCTCGCTGTGCCGGACCAGGATGTTCCGGTTCCAGTAATAGAGGGAGTAGCCGACCTGGAGCGTGAAGGGGTAGTCCTTCGGCGAGACGGGGGGCGCCTCGGGGCGCTCGATGAGGGCGAACCGGAAGGGAGGGGACGCGGGCGTGGCGTCCTCGAAAAGTCGCGGAGTCCCCAGCGGCCGGTCGTGGGTGCAGGGCCACTGTCGGCCGTACTCGCGCGCGAGATTCTCGTAGGAGGCCCCGGCATAGTCGGGGTTCACCCGCCCGATCTCGTCCATGACGTCCGTCGACGCGGGGTACCGCCATATCGATCCCATCTGGCCCGCGAACTGCTCGATCTGCCGCCAGGCGGGAAGGGTGCCCGCTGGAGGCTCGACGACCTTCGCCGCGATCTGGATGCGGCGCTCGGAATTGGTGAAAGTCACCTCCTCCTCGCCGAAGGCGACCAGGGGCAGCACGACGTGGGCGACCCGCGTCGTCTCCGTGGCGAAGAGGCTCTGGTGCACGATCAGGTCGAGCTGTCCGAGGACCTCGGTGGCATCGCGCAGGTCGGGCGTGATGCCCGGGACATGCCGGTCCAGCCAGAGGGCCCGCAACTGCCCCGCCGCGGCGCGGTCCATCATCGCGCGGCTGGTGAGTCCGGGACGGTCGGGAACGGGGGCGCCCCACACCCGCGCGGCCTCCTCCCGGGCGCGCGGATCGGCCACCGGACGATACCCCGGAAGATAGCCGGGCATCATCCCCATGTCGCAACCGCCCTGGACGTTGTTGTGCTCCGCGAGCGGAAGAATCCCCGATCCCGGGCGTCCGAGGTTGCCCGTCAGGAGGGCGAGATCCACCAGGGCCTGGATGGGCTCGATGCCCCGCGCCTCGAGGGTCGTCGAATAGAGGATCATGGCCGAGGGGGCGCGGGCAAAGGCGACGGCCGCCTCTTCGATCAGGCCGGCGGGAACTCCGCAATGCTCGGCCGCCCAGAGCACGTCGTAGTCCTGGATCCGGTCGAGGAATCGGTCGTAGTCGCGGCACCGGGACTTGACGAAGGGAAGGTTCACGAGGCCGCGGTCGACGATGATCTTGGCCATCGCGCCGTAGAGGAAGATGCCGGAGTGGGGCCGGTTCTGGAGGAAGAAGTCCGCCTGCTCGGCCAGGCGATGCCGTCTCGTCCCGGTGGCGATCAGCCGCGCCCCGCCCAGCCGGGCCCGGATGACGCGGCCCGCGACCGTCGGAAGCTGGCGCGACAGGTCGGTCCCGTCCATGAGGATCGCGCCGGCCCGGTCCAGGTCCGCGATCGAGGCGGTGGCCGCCGGGACGCCCAGCATGCCGGTCAGGGCGGCGACGGTGTGGGCGCGGTGCGGGCTCGTGCCCTGATCGACGTTGTTGGTCCCGATCACAACCCGCGCCAGCTTCTGGAGAAGGTAGGACTCCTCGTTCGAACACCGGGAGGAGGTCAGGAAGCCGACGGCATCCGGGCCGTGCGCCTTCCGGATCGACTCGAGCCGGTCGGCGATGTAGTCGAAGGCTTCCTGCCAGGTGGCCTGGCGGAACCCGTCCCGCTCGCGCAGGAGGGGGGTGGTCAGGCGATCCGGCGCGCTGACCACCTCGTGGAGGTTCCACCCGCGCACGCAGATCTTGCCGGCGTTGGCGGGGTGCGACATGCTGGGGTAGGCGCCGACGACGGCGTTCCCCGCGGTCTCGAGGTGAATGCCGCAGCCGACGCCGCAGAATGTGCAGGTGGTCAGGTGATGGCTCATGGTTCGGTCGTCCTCCGCGGGGCGTCCCCCGCGGCTCAGCCCAACAGCAGTTTCTGGATCTTCAACCCCATCTTGACCAGCTTCACGACGGTCCCGCGCGGAAGGCGGCGGACCTGGTCGTACCAGGCGTCCATCATCTCGAAGAG
>CAYUME010000389.1:0-5325 GCA_964445475.1 uncultured Planctomycetia bacterium | reverse complement strand
GGAGCCCTTCTCCATGCGGTCCTGGATCCCGATCGCGGCCCTCCTGACGGCCCTTCTTCCCCTCGGCGCCTGCGGCCGCGCGAGCAGCAGCTCGTCCGGGCTGCCGGCCAGTCCGTTCGTGTTCAAGCTCCAAACGGCCCCCTCCACGGTGGGCCCCAGCTCCCTGGCCGTGGCCGATTTCAACAAGGACGGAACCCCGGATCTGGCGACGGCAGGCTACCTGAGCGACCGCGCCTCGATCACCCTCAACATCACTCCGACGGGGGACGACGACCTGGCGACGATCAGCCCGGTGTTTCTTGTCCCGATGCCGACCACGACCCTCGTCGCCCCGAAATCGGTGGCCCAGGGCGATTTCAACGGAGACGGGATTCCCGATCTCGTCGTCGCCTATTTCGGCGACCCGTTGAACAGCAACCATGACAACGGGCTTGCCGTCTTCCAGAACACCACGACGCCGGGCAGCGCGACGCTCGCCTTCCAGGTCGACAAGGAGGATGCCTACAGTGACGGGACGGCTCCCCAGGGCGTGGCGGTCGGCGACCTCAACAACGACGGGATCCCCGACATCGCCTTCGCCGAGACGGGTCTGAATACCATCGCCACGATGATCACGATCCCGACCTCCCCTCCCGCCTCCCTTGCCTTCAACGGGGCCACGTCGCCCGTGGCCGGAACCTTCCCGGCGGGCTACAACCCCTCGGTGGTCGCCATGGCAGACCTCAACGGGGACGGCCGGCTGGATCTCGTCGTGGCGGACTCCGGGACGACCTCCTCGCACGGCTGGGTGACGGTGCTCTTCAATAATACGGCTGCCGGCGCCACGTCGGCTGCGTTCGCTTCACCTGTCCACCTGGATGCCGGTGTTTCCCCCTCCGCCGTGACGACCGCGGACGTGAACCTGGACGGACGCCCGGACCTCCTGATTACGAACTTCGACTCCAGTTCGCTGACGATCTACCTCAGCAAAATCACGCCGGGCGCCATGGGCGGCACGGCCGCACAGCTCTTCCAGGCTCCCGTCTCCTACGGGACCCGAAGCAACCCCTGGGGGGTCGCCTGCCGGGACTTCAACGGCGACGGGACGCCCGACCTGGCCGTCGCGAACTACGGGCAGGGCATGGTGTCCATCTTCATCAATGAAACGGCCCCCGGGGCAACGACCCCCACCCTTTCCTCGCGGTGGGACGCCTTCGTCTCCTCGGGGCCCGATGCCATCGCGGCGGCCGACTTCAATGGCGACGGGTTGCCGGACTTAGCCACGGCCTGCTACAATGCGGATGTCTTCTCCGTGCTCCTGAACCAGACTCCGCCCGAGGCCCCGACCCCGGACTTCGCCTTGCCGACACACCTGCCGACCGGCAACGGGAGCAGCCCCGCACCGCGGGACCTCGCGATCGCCGAATTCAACGGGGACGGCAATCCGGACTTCGTCGCGGTCAACCCGGGCGACACGGTCACGCCCGACACAACGGTCTTCCTGAATTCCATGCCGGTTGGCTCCGCAACCGTCACCGCTCCGTTTTACAAGAATCTCGGAACGGGCGTAACGCCGTCCGCGGTGGCCGTCACCGACTTCAACGGGGACGGCAAGCTCGACCTGGTCGTGTCCAACGAGGGCGACAACACGGTCCGAATTCTCCTGAACAACACCACGACAGGGAACACCGTGCCCGACTTCCCCAACACCGCCGACATCTCCGTCGGTGTCGGGCCCCGGGATGTCGCCGTCGCGGACTTCAACGGCGACGGGAGGCCGGATTTCGCGACGGCCAACAGCGGCTCGACCGGTTCGAATGCAGTGACCGTCTGTCTCAACACGACCACGCTCGGCGGCACCGTGCCCGCCTGTGGTACGACGGCCTCATTCACGGCGGGGAACGCCCCGCAGTCGCTGGCGGCTGCCGACTTCAACCTCGACGGGATGATCGACATCGCGGTCGTCAACCTGGGTGACGAGACGATCACCCTCCTCCGCAACGACACCGCCCCGGGCAGTTCCACGCTGGCCTTCCCCTCCGCCCTGTCGATCGTCCTGGCCGGCGACGTCGACCCGGTCGCGATCGCGACCGCCGACTTCAACGGGGACGGACTCCCGGACCTCGTGACCGCCAACCGGAAGACCGGCGAAGTCTGCGTGCTTCTCAACAAGACCGTCCCGGGCTCGACGACAATCGCCTTCGCCCCCCCCGGGGTCGGGACGACCTTCGGGACCGGGACCTTCCCCACCGGAGTCTGTGCCGCGGACCTGAACGCGGACGGAAGGCCGGACCTCGTGACCGCGAACAACACCGCCAACACCGTTTCCGTGCTGCTCAACGAGACCGTGCCGGCGCCTTCGACGGGGGCCACTCCCGCCTTTGCCGCGAAGGCGGACTTCACCGCCGGCACCGGTCCGCGCGCGGTCCTGGTCCGGGATCTGAACCGGGACGGGATCCCGGACATCCTCGTTGCGAACGAAGGCGGGGCGGGGTCGGTCTCGATCCTCCTCGGGGTGGTCGCGCCCCCCTGAGGCCAGTTCGCCCGGCCGCCTGACGGGTCCTCGCGTGCGGGTCTCGTTCGACTCCTTAACGCCTCTCCCCTTCCGGGGCAAGAGCGCGCGGCCGTCGCGAGACGGTCGACCCTCCCGTCACGAATATCGCTGGCGCGGCGCACGAGACCTGACTATACTGTCTTACCCGTATGCCGTTCCACGAGGCAACCCTGTCGGCCCGGGAGCCTCCATGCCCCGTCCTGTGTTTGCAAGCCTCCGTGTCCGGCTCATCGGACTCGTCCTGCTCGCCATCCTTCCCGCTTTAATCCTGATCCTCCATTCCGCTGCCGAGCAGCGCCGGAATGCCGAGCGGGGGATTCGCACGGAGCTCCGCCAGCTGGTCCACGGCGTCAAGGATGACGCGCAGGGCCTGATCGACAGGACGCGGGACCTGCTGATGGCGATGACGCGGATGCCCGAGATCCGCGGGAGCGACGCCGCGGCCTGTGGCGCCCTGCTGTCCGTTCTCGAGAAGCAGTATCCCCACTACTCCAACTTCGGCGTGATCCTCCCGGACGGCGTCGTCTTCGCCTCCGGGATCCAGACGACCGGCCCGGTGAACCTGTCCGACCGGCCCTATTTCCGTCGCGCGGTCGAGACGCGCCGTTTTTCGGCCGGGCATTACCAGGTGGGCCGGATCACCGGCAAGGCGACGATCAACTTTGCCTGTCCCGTCCTGGGCGATGACGGGTCAGTCCTGTCGGTCGTCTACGCCGCGGTGGACCTGAAGGAGTTCGAGGACGACATCGCCAGCATCCCGATGCCCGCCGGGACGCTGGTCTGCCTGGTCGACGGAGGCGGCTCGGTTCTGGCGTGCCACTCCGGCCCGCCGGATTGTGTCGGGAAACCCTTGTCGGCTCCGCTGGACATGGCCCTGGAGGGCGCGCTGCGGGAGGCCTTCTTCGAGCTGCCGGAATCGGATCTCGAGCCCCGGATCTTCGGCGCCACCCGCCTGAAGGGATTCGAAGGGCCCCTTGGGATCCTCATCGGGCTTTCCCGCCCCCACGTTTTCAACCCCATCAACCAGCAGCTGACCTTCAACCTCCTGGCGCTTGCCGGCGTCGCGCTCCTGGCGTTCGCGGCGGCCTGGTCCGGCGGGGACCTATACATCCTGCGCCGTCTCCGGTCGCTCGGCCGCGCGGCCGAGCGCCTCCACACCGGGGACCTGTCGGTCCGCGTCCCCGTCGCCGGCTCGGGCGAGCTCGACCAGCTGGCCGCCGCCTTCAACGAGATGGCCGAGGCGCTCCAGCGCCGGCAGGCGGAGGCCGAGGCCGCGCGCGTGGAGCTCACCTCCCACATCGACCTCCAGAAGGCCGTCGCCGCCATCTCGACGCACTTCATCAGCCTGGACGCGGAGGGCGTCGACGGCGGGATCCAGAACACCCTGAAGGCGGTCGGGACCCTCACGGGCGCGGACCGGACTGCGGTCCTCCTGATCCGGGAGGGGCATCCGCCGGACATCGCCCACGAGTGGTGCGCCGAAGGCATCCCCTCCCGTAAGGACTCCCTGGACCGGCGCCCGCTGGAGGTCTTCCCCTCCTTCGCGGAGCGGATCCGCCGGTTCGAGCCCGTGCATGTCCCTCGCGTCGCCGACCTGCCGGACGGCGAGACCGTCGAGCGGGAGTCGCTCCTGGCGTCGGGAGTCCAGTCGTTTCTCGCCCTGCCGATCAAGCAGGGGCGGACGCTGCTGGGATTGATCGCGATCGAAGCGACCTCGGAGGTGAGAGACTGGTCGGCCGGCGCCGTGGAGTTCCTCCGGATCGTCGCGGAGATCATCGGCGGGGCCCTGGAGCGTCGTCGCGTCGAACGGGCCCTGCGCCACTCGGAGGAGCGATACCGCTACGTGTTCGAGCGGTCCATCCAGGGGATTCTCATCCACCAGGACGACCGGATCCGGTACGTGAACCCGGCCCTGCTGCGCCTGCTCGGCCACGACAAGGTCGAGGACCTGGTCGGCCGCTCCTTCTGGGAGTCCGTGGCGGCGCCGGAGGAGCACGGCCCCCTCCAGGACCGCGCGAAACGGGTCCTGCGCGGGGAGGCCGTGCCTGCGCATTTCGGCTGGCAGGCCGTCCGGAAGGACGGAGCCCGGATCTGGATTCAGTCGACGCTCAGTCTCGTGACCTGGGAAAAGCGGCCGGCGCTCTGCGCCTTCTTGCTGGACATCACGGAGCGGAAGCTGGTCGAGGAATCGCTCCGGCGCCAGCAGCAGGAGCAGCAGGTCATCTTCGACTCCGTCCCGGCCATGATCTGGTACAAGGACGGGAACAACCGGATTTTGCGCGTGAACCGGACCGCCGCCGAGGCGCGCGGGATGACCCCGAAGGAGATGGAGGACCGGCAGACGGAGGAGATCTATCCCGACGAGGCGGCCCGCTACCTCGACGACGACCGGGAGGTGATCCGCTCGGGAATGCCGAAGCTCGGCATCATCGAGTACCACCAGATCGCGTCCGGGAAAAAGATCATCGTGCGGACGGACAAGGTCCCCTACCGGGACGAGCACGGCCGCATCGTCGGGGTGATCGTCATTTCCGCCGACATCACCGAGCGCGTCCGCGCGGAGGAGGAACAGCGCGAGCGGACGGAACAGATGCTCCGCCAGCAGGCGGCGCTGCTCCGGATGGCCCGGACGGATCCCGCCGACTACGAGGCCGTGCTGCTCCAGATCACGGAGGAGGCCTCCGCGATCCTCGATGTCGACCGCGTCGGCGTGTGGCGCCTCACAAACGACCGGTCGGAGCTTGTCTGCGAGGACGCCTACCGCCTCCGCGAGCGGAGACACGAGCGGGGAG
>CAYUME010000388.1:0-5341 GCA_964445475.1 uncultured Planctomycetia bacterium | reverse complement strand
ATTCCCGGGTCCATCGGGTGCCCGATCCAGGCGATCCGCCCCTTTCCGTCCACGACGAAGGCGCACGGGATGCCGTTCTGGCCTGCCGCCTTGAGCCAAGTCGTCGCCATCTTCCCCTGGCCGGACTTGTCGGAGAGGTCGTCCTGTGCGACGCGGTAGTCCATCCGGTCGCCCTGTCCCTTCACGAAGGCCTCCCCTTGGGCGGGGTCCCGCTCCCACACGTTGACGCCGAGGAAGACGGCGTCCGGGTGCTTCTTCTGGAGGGCGGAGACGTGCGGGACGACCATGCGGCAGGGGCCGCACCACGACGCCCAGAACTCGATCACGTGGACCGTCCCGCTCTTGAAGACGAGGACCGGCTCGCCCTTGAGCCATTTCGAGACGGCCAGCGGCGGGGCGGGGTCGCCGACGCCGAGCCCGCCGCCCCCGCAGCCGGCGAGACCGCTCAGCAGGAGCGCGGCGGTCGCGAGCGACGCCCATCCGGATGCGCGGGGCATGGTCTTGCCTCCTGGGAGGAGTTGTAGCCGGGTCATCGCCTCGTGGCCCCCGTGATCCCGACGATCAGCGCGGTCGTGATGCCGCTCAGGGCGGCGGCGAGGACGAGGAGGGCGAAGGGGGGGCCGAGGACGGAGGCGAGCGCGCCCGTCACCGCGCCCGGCCTTCCGCCCGTCGCCAGAAAGACGATGTTGAACGCGAGGATCAGCCCCAGGAGGAGCAGCCCGCCCAGCCAGGCCCCCTTGTAGTCCGCCGGGCTCGGCGCGAGGTGGCTCCCCACGCAGAGGACGAGATAGAGGAAGGCCCAGAACGCCAGCGTCCCCATGTGCTCGATCGTGACCAACTGGGCGAGGATGTGGAAGACGTGCCGCACGATCTGCACCGCGGCCTCCACGAGGTTGCCGGAGGCCGCCGTCGACGCAATCCCGTCGGCGTTCATCGCCTGCCGCGCCGCCCCCGGCTCGAAGAGCCAGAGGAGGCCGAAGAGGGCGAGCGCGCCGCCGAGGAACGGGGCCACGCCGATGAAGAAGTTGCCGACGACCTGGTAGAGGCTCTTCGAGTCGAAGGAGTGGCTCACGTATCCCAGCCGGCCGCTCGCGGCGTCGGGCTCGAAGAGGGCGACGCGCTTGATCCGGTGGCGGAAGACGAGGCACAGGACGGCGTGGCTGAACTCGTGGATGGGGGTGCCGAGCCACCCCGTCCAGAGGACGCTCTTCCATCCGAACCGGGCCGCGAGCCGGCCCTGCGAGGCCGCCTCCAGCTTGTGGAGGAGGAGCCCGACGAGGAAGAAGGGCCCGGCGATGTAGATGACCTGGTAGAGGGTCTGCATCAGCCCGCCCCAGAGGACGTCGTGGGGCCAGGAGGCGGCGAGGGCGGCGGGGAGGACGGTGTCCGGTGGCATCAGGATCCGATTTTACGCCGGGCGGGCGCGGGCACAAGGGCAAACGGGGGGATCACCGCCCGCGCGTCCCTACGGTCGTCCTCCCCGTCCCGCGGCCCACGCGACCGACTCGCTCAGGTGGGCCCGCATGACGTCGAAGCCGAAGTGCTTTCGGGCCAGCGCGGCGTTGTGGGCGGCGATCGCGCGGTACCGGGCGGCGTCCGTCAGGATCGAGACGACCTCGCGCGCGGCCCGGTCGAGCACGGCGGGGTCGAGCCGGACCAGCCCCGCCGCGTCGCGCGCCTCGAGCAGCGTATCGCCCAGCGAGACGACCTGGACGCCCTTCGGGCCGATGTCCTCCTGGAAGACGGGGTATTCGAACACGACGGCCGGGACGCCGGCGGCGAAGGCCTCGAGGAGCTGGTTTCCGAACCCTTCCCAGCCCGTCGGGTAGAGCACGAAGTCGGCGATGCCGTACATGTCGGGATACAGAGCGTAGCAGCCCTCGGCCTCCGCCCGCTGCGGGCGGACGGCGTCGCCCACGTACGTCCAGGCGATCTTCAGCCCGTCGAAGAGGGCGACCAGCGCGTCGCGGTAATCCAGGAATGCCCGTTCCGGCCGCCCGGCCAGGGCGAGGACCACGCGGTTCGTCTCGGTGAACGGCTCGCCGGAGGCGAGCGTCCTCCCCACCAGGTCCCGTCGCAGGGCGGCGATCCGCGCGGCGAGGTGCCCCGCCAGCTCGGTCTGCTTGTTCGGGACGATCCGCGCCCCGACGAACAGGACGACGTCGCCCGGGGCGAGGCCGAACCGCGCACGGACGGCGGCGCGGATCCGCGCCTGGTCGGCCGGATCGGGGCGCGCGTCGAAGTCCATGCAGTCGTGGATGACCCGCGCGTCCACGCCCCGTTTCGCGAGGGCCTTCCGGTTGCGCGTGTTGATGGTCCAGTGGAGGAGGTTCGGCGCGGTCGGCGGGTAACAGGTCTCGAGGAGGTGCCGGGCGAAATCGCAGGTCGGGGTGAACTTGTAGGCCCCCTCGCTGAGGATGTCGTGGTGGATCGCCGTGCAGGGGAGCCCGGTCTCCCGGAGGGTCTCCGCGAGGGCGACGGTGGCGACCGGATGGAGGGGGAGGCAGAGGATGTTGTGGACGAAGAGCAGGCCGGCGCGGGAGGCCGCCAGGACGCGCTTCAGCTCCCCCTTCATCTCCGCGACGGCGGCCCGGAAGGCGTCCCGCAGCGCCGCTTCGCCGGGATAGTCCTCGATCCGGGGGCCGAAGAGGTTGCGCATCATGCGCATCACGGGCTCGCTGTCGAACTCGAGGGACGGGATCGGGTACTCCGCCCAGGGGTAGGCCGAGCAGAGGGAGACCGTGTGACCCATCGCCTCCAGCAGGGGGGCGCGCTTCTTCATCTCGAGCGAGACGCCGTCCGTGCCGGCCGAGTCGGAGGCGCTCACGGTGACGCCAGACGTCGCGGCGTCCGGACGCTTGCGGGGGGCCGAGCGGAAGTGCAGGATGACCACGTTCATGGGGCCTCCTCGTGTTTCGGCCGTGGGCTCCCGCCCCGGGGCCCCTGCGTCGGGCGCCTCCCGGAACGGGACGCAGACAAGGTAGTGATCGGGGCGCGCTTTGGCAAGCGGAGAAACCGCGCGGCCGGTCCCGCCGCGCAGGCCGCCGCGAATAAGTTCCTGTCTCCTTCCCGTCGCGGGTAAGATAAAGGCAGGCCGGCGTCCCGGCCTGCCGGGGCCTTCGGGCCACCCAGGAGGTCGTATGGGCCGATGTGCGGTGCCGACGGTTGCCGTCCTGTTCAGCCTGGCGGCGGGCCCGGCCTCTGCCGCCGAGCCCCCCTTCACCGGCGAGATCGCCCTCGAGCTCGACGACGCGGTCTTCCAGGCCGTCGAGGCGGACGGCGTCACGCGCTTTCACGGCCTCGACGACGAGATCCCGGCGGTGCTCCCGCGTCCGCTCGTCCTCGACCTGTCCTGCGTGACGGGGACCTGGGACCGGGTCTGGGGCGTCGCCCTCAGCTTCAACCAGGCCGACCACCCGGGGCGCGTCCTGAAGGCCGAGATCGATCCCGATCGCGCCCGCTTCGTCATCCAGATGAAGATCGAGGGCGACCCGTGGGTCGCGGGGGGGCGGGGGGAATACGCGATCGATCTGAGACGCGACGGCTCCCGCCTCCAGGGGGCCTATGCCGGGACGTACCGCGGGCGCGACGTGAAGGGGCTGGCGTCCGGGGAGATACTTCCCCCGCGCCTTCTCTTCCCGGCCGGCTTCGTCCCCGCCGCCCCCGGCGAGCATCCCCGGATGCTCTTCCGCCGAAGCGACCTCCCGGCACTGCGTCAGAAGGCGGAGACGCCGTTCGGGCGGCCGCTCGTCGCCGCGATGAAGGCCGCGACCGACGACCCCGTCGCGATGGGGATGCTCTGGCAGCTCGAGGGCGAACGGGCGTGGGCGGAACGGGCCCGGCAGGCCGCCGACCGGCTCATCGCCCTGGGCGGCCAGGCCGGCCCGTTCAACCTGCCCCATGCCGTGGGCGAGCGGCTGGCCGCGGTGGCCCTGGCCTTCGACCTCTGTTATGACGCGTGGACGCCGGAGGCGCGCGCGAAGGTCCTGGGCTACCTCATTCACTACGCGGAGCGGACGATCCTCCGTCCTCAGCATCTCTCCCGGAAGATGAACTTCAGCCCGTCGAGCAACTACCATGCCGCGGTGCGCGGCGGGGGGGGGATGGCGGGGCTGGCGTTCTGGGGGGAAGCCGGCCCCGCGCCCGAGCCGCCGCCCGAGGCCAGCCTGTAGCCTTTGCCGGTCGCGCCGCCTCCCGGGTTCGAGCCGGGCGACGGCGTTCCGGTCGTGCCCTTCGACTCCGACCGGTCCCCCGGCCGGTGGCTTCTTCTCGGGCCTTTCCCGTTCGCCACGAGCGACGACGTCCTCGAGGCGCTCGGCGGGTGCGGGGCGGCCCACCCCGCCGAAGGCACCGAGGTCGCGTGCCGGGGCGAGACGCGCGTCTTCCAGCCCCTCGACGCCGCCTTCGTCGACACCGCGAAGGGCGTCGACCTCGCGCGGCTGCTGGAAGGGGCCGGGTCGTCGACGATCTGTCTCTACACCGTGCTGGCCGTCGACCGTCCGGCGACGGTGCAGTTCGCGGCGGGCCATCCGAACGCGGCGGTCTTCCTGTCGGGCCGGCGGATTCCCGAGGGCGATTTCCTCTCGATCGCCCCGGGCCGCCATCCCCTGATGGTCCAGCTCGGTATCGGCCAGGCGTGGGGGGCGGTGCGGCCGCGCTTCGCCCCCGTGACGGCAGACCGCGCGCGGAAGGTCCTGGCCGCCCGCCACGCCGAGCGCCGCGCGGACGTCGGAGACTGGCGGGAGGACCGGCTGGCCTGGGATCGCTCGGGCGGCCTCCACCCGCACCTGATGCGCCTGTTCAAGCTCGGCGAGCTCCAGGTGACGCGCTATTTCCTCTACGGCATGGGAGACGGCGGGTGGCAGACGGAGGGGGAGGCCTACACCCTGCATTCCAGCCCGACCTCGCTCGCCTACGCCCACTGCTACCGGACGATGTTCGGGCGGCTTCCCTCGTCGCGCCCGAACGTCTCCCGCTTCGCGCCGCGCTACGTGATGCAGACCGTCTTCCCCGGCGGCGGGCTGCGCCCGATCGCGCTCTCCGACTCCCTGTCCGACGGCACGCTGGCCTCCCGCCATTATGCCCGCGCCTATTCCGTGACGGAGGAAGCCTACCAGCCCGCGGTCCTCTGGGCGTGGGACCGGATCCAGGAGGCCAAGGACGAGGAGGGGCTCGACGCCGGGGCGAAGGAGGACGACGAGGACCGGGCGATGCGCGCGGCCCGCCTCGAGGAGGGGGAGGACGCCGCGTTCCTGTTCGTCGCCTACCCGCTCGACCGGGAGCCGAAGAACCCCGCCGGGGTCCTGCCGCACGCCTGGGCCGCCCCGACGCGCGGCGGATA
>CAYUME010000387.1:0-5357 GCA_964445475.1 uncultured Planctomycetia bacterium | reverse complement strand
GATGACATCCGGGAATCGCCGATGCGGCGCCCCTCCCCTACACCTCAGCCACCCCTCCCCCGCTCCGGTAGTCCTCGTTGAGGTGGCCGGAGCGCAATCCCTTCGGGTCGACCTCGACCCGATCAAAGCCGAGGGCGAGGAGGCCGCGCTCCAGCTCGGCATAAAGGGCGGGCTCCCGCAAGCGCGGGACGTCGGCCAGGGGGACCTCGATGCGCGCCAGGTCGCCGTGGTGGCGCACGCGAAGCTCCCGGAAGCCCTTCGACCGCACCAGCGCCTCCGCCCGCTCCACCTGCTCCAGCTTCGCCTCCGTCACCGCCGATCCGTACGGGATCCGCGAGGCCAGGCAGGGCGTCGCCGGCTTGTCCCAGATCGGAAGTCCGCGTTCGCGGAGCTGGAGCCGGACTTCCGATTTGGTGAATCCCGCTTCAGCCAGGGGCATCCGGACCCCGTGCTTGAGCGCGGCCTTCCGGCCCGGGCGCAGCACGGCGTCGTCGTCCGCCAATTCCCCGTAGGCGAGCACCGCCAGCCCCTCCCGCGCCGCCACCCCCTTCATCTCCCCGATCAGGTCCTGCTTGCAGTAGAAGCACCGGTCGGGCGGGTTGCGGGCGTAGTCGGGGTTGTCCAGCTCGTGCGTCTCGACGACGACGTGCCGGATGCCGATGCGCTCCGCAAGCGCGACGGCCTCCTCGAACTCGGCCCGCGCGAGGCTCGCGCTGCGGGCCGTGGCGGCAACGGCGCGGTCGCCGAGGACCTCGCGGGCGACGGCGGCCAGGAAGGTGCTGTCGACGCCGCCGGAGAAGGCGACGAGAAGGGATCCGTAGCCCTCGAGAATCGCCCGGAGGCGATTCATCTTGGCAACCGTCACGTCGGAGGGACGGGCGTCGGATGCGGGGGCCGTCATGAAGCGGGAGCGTACCCGGATTCGGGCTGCATTTCACCGGATTTCGTGGCGGTGCGCCCCGGCCGGGATGACATCGGCGGCGGTCCCCCGGCATCAGCGCAGCGCCGCCAGCTTCGTTTTCAGGCGGTCGACCTCCGCCTCACGCCATTGCGCCGCCTGCTCGGCCTCGGTCTGCCATCGGTCCCCTTCACGCGTCCACCCCAGCGAGCTCGCCAGACGTCCCCCCAGCTTGTGGTCGGGAACCCGAAGGAGCGCCGCGCGGAGGTGCGTCTCGGCTTTCTCGACCCACTTCCGCTCGAGGCACCACGCGGCCAGATCCGCCATCGCGTCGGCGCTCTTCGGGTCGGCCTTCTTCAACTCCGCCTCGTACGCCTCGAGCGTGCTGACGCTCCGCTCGCGGGACTCGATGCGCTCGGCCTGAAGGCCGATGCGGACCACCTTGCCGTTGAGGAGGACCTCGACGGTGACCTCCCGGTCTGTCTCGGCGGTCACCCGCCCCTCGATGACGCCGCCGTCCCTGAGCGTGATCCGGTCGGCGCGGCACGGCAGGGCAAACAACAACGCGGTCAGCAGGACGATGGCACGGAACATGGCCCCCTCCTTCTCCTGTGCCCCGCCTCCAGTTGCGTCTTTCGCCCGCCAAGGAAGCATCTCATCACACGGGAAGTGAAATCGTATTCATTTACATGAATATGTATTTAGTATACACGCAGTATCCTATTTTGTCAAGGGCACCACTTCCGGACGATCGGGGACACCTGTCAGGGTCCCCGCAGCGACATCCGGATCGTGCTCGAAACAGCAGATCCACCCTTCCCGCAACGCCTCGCCGACCAACCGCTTCCGCCACGCCAGGACGTCCAGCGGAAAGAGGTCGTATCCCATCGAAAATGACGGTCGGAGGTGTGCGGTGGTCGGAACGAGATCGGCAAAATAGACCGCCGTCCGTCCTCCGCCGCGGACCCTGACGACGCAGTGGTCCCGGATGTGGCCGCCGGTCCGTATCATCTCGACCCCCGGGACGATCTCGACGTCACCCTCCACGAACCGGACGCGGCCGGCCCGCTCGAGCGGCAGGAAATCGTCGGCCCGATAGCTCCCCCGCGTCCGTTCGTTCGGGCGCGTCGCCGCCTCCCACTCCCCTTTCTGGACGACGTGCTCGGCGCGGGGGAAGGTCGGGACGAGGGCGCCGGAGGCGTCGCGCGTGACGGCGCCGCCGGCGTGATCCCAATGGAGGTGCGTGAGGACGACGGTATCGATGTCGTCTGGCCCGGAACCGGCGGCCGCAAGGCTCTCGAGCAGGGTCGGCCGTCGATCGATCGCGTAGAGCGTCCGCTCCTTCTCCCCCCAGCGGTCGCCCGCCCCGGTGTCGACCAGGATGCGCCGGCCTCCGGCCTCGACAAGGAGCGGTCGCAGGGCGAGCCGGATGCGGTTCCGTTCGTCCGGCGGGGCGAGCTTCTCCCAGAGGGGTCGGGGGATGATCCCGAACATCGCGCCGCCGTCGAGCCGGAACGAGCCGTCGAGCAGGGGGTGAAGCCGTACGTCCCCGAGACGGATCATCGTCGCCCCCGGATCATGGCGCGCACAGGCCGCGCAGAACCCTCAGGTTCCGACGATCCCACGCCCCCTCGGGGAGACCCCCCTTCGGCGTCTCGAGGATCATCGGTCGGTCGCGCAGCCGGCGGTCGTTGACGAGGGCGCGGAAGCCGGCCAGGCCGATCGCGCCCCTCCCGATGTGCTCGTGCCGGTCCACCCGGCTGCCGAGCTCCCGCTTCGCGTCATTGAAGTGGAAGAGCGCCAGGCGGTCAAGGCCGAGGATGCGGTCGAAAACCGCCACGGTCTCCTCCACGGCCCTCCGCGTCCGCAGGTCGTACCCGGCCGCGAAGACGTGGCAGGTGTCGAAGCAGACGGCGATCCGACGCGGCTCGCGGACGCGGTCGAGGATCTCCCGCAGGTGCTCGAACCGCGCGCCGAGGGCGCTCCCCTGCCCCGCCGTGGTCTCGAGGGCGACACGGCAACGCGTCGGGCCGACGCGCCGCATCACCTCGTCGAGCCCGCGGGCGACCCGGGCGATCCCCGCGGTCTCGCCGGTCCCGAGCGGGGATCCGGGATGCACGACCAGCTCGGAGGCCCCGATGCGCTCCGCCCGACGCAGCTCGCCGACCATGGCGGCGACCGATTTCCGCAGGATGCGCGCGTCGGGCGCGGCGAGGTTGACGAGGTATCCCGCGTGCGCGACGATCCGGAAGAGGCCCGTCTCGCTCCGGGCGGCCGCGAGCCGTGCGACCTCGCCGTCCGACACCGTCTTCCGAGCCCAACCGCGGGCGTTGGCGGTGAAGACCTGGACGAGGTCACAGCCGGCGGCGCGCCCGCGACGGAGGGCATCGTCGAATCCCCCCGCGAAGGAGACGTGCGCGCCGAACAGGCCCGATATCCCCGTGCCGCCCATGCGGGCTTCCCAGTCCCCCGGCGGAAGCGCGTGCCGTCCCACGGGGAAAAAGAAGAGGCCGGAATGCGATTCCGGCCTCTCCGGTTCGTCTCCCTTCATCCGTCGCGCGGCGCCTACGGCCCCTTCACCTCCGGGTAGACCAGGTGACCGGGGCCGGCCTTCTTGCTGAGCTCGACGGCCAGCTGTCCCTGCCGGGCGGCCACGCGGACCAGCTCGGTCTCGGAGGTGTTGTCCAGCTCCTTGTAGATGGACGCGGCCTCGGTGTACTTGCCGTCCCGGAGGTACCCTTCCGCGACCTGGAGGTACCGGTCGTTGAGGAGGGCCTTCTGCTCGGCGGGGGCCTTCTTCCGGGCGGTCGCGAGGGCCTTGGCGGCGTCGGGACCGCCGATCTGGCCGAGGGCGGCGGCCGCCGCGGAGACGACGGACGTCTCCTTGTCCGCGAGGTGCTTCACGACCGCGCTGACCGCCTTCGCGTCGCCCCGCCCGCCGAGGGCGATGCAGCAGGCGGCCTTCCACTCCGGCGTGGAGGCTTTGCCGAGGGCGACGAGGAGGGCCGCCGTGGCGGTATCGGAGGAGTTCTTCTGCAGCGCCCGGCGCGCCGCGTCCGCCACGTCCGTCCCCTTGTGGTCGAGATGCTTGACGAGCGTCGGGACCGCCTCGGCGCCGCCGATCAGCCACAGCTCGCGGAGGAGCCAGCATCGGGTGTCGTCGCTCATCTCCTTGTCGAGAAGCGCGCAAACCGCCTTGCTGGTCGCGGCGCGGTCGGCCTCGGCGCCGGGCTTCCCGGCGGCCAGGACGAGGTCCTCGAACCGGTCCCGCCCGCCCTTCCGGTCGTTCAGGTTGTCGCTGCCGATCTTGGGCAGCAGGTCCTCCAGCTCGCCGGCGAGGAGGCGTCCCGCCCCCGCCGCAACCGCCGCTCCCGCCGCTGCCTGGATGGGTTTCACGTCCGGCTCCTTTCTCTGGTCTCGTGTGGATGCGTCTTCAATCCGGACCCCCGGCCCCCGAACACGGGACTACAGGGTCCACGGCGCGCGCTTCGGCCGGTCGAGCCATCGGTTGGCTTCCGCGTCGCCGAGGAACTCCTCCTTGACGGGATCCCACTTCAAGGGCCGCTTGAGCCAGTAGGCGATGTTCCCCAGGTGGCAGACCGTGACGGAGTGGCCGCCGACGGAGACGTCGCAGATCGGCCGCTGGCGCGTCTTGACGCAGTCGAGGAAGTTCCGGTAGTGGTTGTTGCTTTTGTAGAGCTGGACCTTGAGCTCCTCGTACTTGGTGTTGTTGAGCAGCTCCTCGGGCCAGGTCTTGATCTTGCCGCGGTTGACCTGGACCTTCCCGGTGGTCCCCTCGAAGAGGACGCCGTCGACGCCTTGGCCGTCGTCCGTCTTGCCGGTATGGCGGTAGAGGACGCCGTTGGCGAACTTGTACGTGAGACAGGGGTGTTCGCCGCCCGGCGGATGGATCTCGACGGGCCCGGTCTCGTCGGCGCCGTTCCCCCACTGCGCGATATCGAAGTGGTGGGCGCCCCAGTCGGTCATCATGCCGCCGGAAAAGTCGCGGACCTGGCGGAAGCCGCCGCCGTAGTTGCCGCTGCACGCCTCGCCGTTGTAGGGGCGCCACGGGGCCGGGCCGAGCCATCGATTCCAGTCGAACCCCTCGGGGATCGGCTCCTCGGGGAAGATCTTGTCCTGGGAGGTGCCGCCGACATTGACGTAGACCTTCTGGAGCTTGCCGATGCACTCGTTCCGGACGAGCATGCAGGCCCGGTAGAACTCGCTGGAAGAGCGCTGCTGGCTGCCGGTCTGGAAGACCCGGCCGTAACGACGGCACGTGTTGATCATCGCCCGCGCCTCGCGGATGGTCAGGGACATCGGCTTCTGGCTGTACATGTCCTTGCCGGAGCGCATCATCGTGATGGCGATGATCGCGTGCCAGTGGTCGGGCGTCGAGTTCTGGACCGCATCAATGTCCTTCCGGGCGGCGATCTCCTCGAACTCCCGCCCGCTGAAG
>CAYUME010000386.1:0-5360 GCA_964445475.1 uncultured Planctomycetia bacterium | reverse complement strand
CGATGCGGCCGGCGCGCGCGGCGGAGACGGTGCTCGTGCTCGCGCCGGGCTTCCTCGCGACGGCGGTGCGGCGGTGGGGCCGCGCGCTGCGCGCCGCCGGCGCGACCGCCGTCGTCCCGGGCGGCGCCCGGCGGCAGGACTCCGTCGCCGCCGGCCTCGCCGCGCTCGGCCCGTCGGTCCGGTGGGTGATGGTCCACGACGCGGCGCGCCCGCTCGTCCCGGCGGCCGTCGTCGCCGCCGCCGTGCGCGCCGCGCGCCGCACAGGCGCCGCGATCGTCGCCGTGCCGTGCGACGACACGCTCAAGCGCGCGCGCGCGGACGGCACCGTCGAACGGACGATCCCGCGCGGGCGCGTCTGGCGCGTACAGACCCCGCAGGTCTTCCGGCGCGATCTCCTCGCCCGCGCCTTCGCGCGCGCGGGGCGGCGCGACGTCACCGACGAGTGCGCGCTGATGGAGGCGATCGGCGTCCGCGTCGCGATCGTCCCCGGCGCCCCGCAGAACCTGAAGGTCACCACGCCCGGCGACCTGGCGATCGCGCGCGCCCTCCATCGTGTTTTGCCGGGACCTCCCGGTAAGGCTCAGCGGGGGAGGTCCCGGCGAAACATTTTGTAATCGGCTCAAGTTCCGACCGGCGTCCTGCCGACAATATCTGTAACCGGAGTCGGTGCCGGCACGGGGCTGTGTCTCCCTGCCGTCGCCGTCCGGCCTCCGTTCGCGGAGGACGTGCCGGCCGGGCCCGAAGGGCCGGGCCGGCGGCGGGTGGTCCCGGGGACCCGGGCGCCCGGCGCGGACGGGGGTTGACAAAGGGGAGGGTATCGTCGCGAGGCCGGACCGGCGCCCAGCCGGACCGTCTTCCCGCGGCCGCCGCATGAAATTCATCATCTTCCTTTATTATATGAGCCGATGCGGCGGGGGCGCGGGAGAGGCCGGGAGGGTGCGCCGGTGCGCAAGTCGTGATCCCATAACAGGTAGGGGGAGAACCCCGAAGAGATTAGCCGCGTGGGGCCCGCGGATCACGGAAGGAGGTGGGTGGGTGAACCGGAGTCGGTGCAAGACCTTGACAAGAAACAGGTAGGGCAGTAGAATTTCCCCCCATATGTAGTCGGTATGGGTAGAGACAAGAGGGGACACGGTTTCCCTGGGGGACAGGGGAGGAGGTGGGAGGAGGTCGATACGGGACAATTGGGTTTGCTCTTCAACGTTCTCGAAGAGGAACCGGTTGCCCCTTCAGGGGTTCTCCCTGGAAGGGGCGGAACTCAGGAAGGGGTGAAAGGTCTTCTCGGAACTTCGAATAATCGGGAAGACTGATTCAGGTGAAACGAAATTTTGGAGGAGGGAGTATGAAGAGGTTTGTTTGCAGTATGCTCGTGCTCGGGCTGGCCCTGTCGCTGGCCCCCTTCGCCGCCGCGCAGGGCGGCCCGGCCGTCACCGGTGTGGGCGGCGAGGACCGCGCTCTCGGGATCCAATTCTACGGCGATCTCGACCTGCAGATGCGCTACGGGGATTCCGGTTTCATTTTCGGTCGCGGGATCGATGTGGATGCTGACGGGAACACGGACGATGATCCCGCGTGGATCGGCAGCCCCAAGGTTCGTCTGGGCGTGAAGGCTCAGTTGGCGGACAAGGCGTCCGCCGTCGTCGAGCTGATGCTGCCCCGGGTGGATGCTGGCAATAACGTCAACCTGTTCGGCGCGAGTGACGGCGCCGGCGGGATCGACATCGGCGTGCGCCAGGCGTATCTTAAGGTCGAGGACGCGCTGATCCAGGACCTGAGCCAGACCTTCGGCGTCCAGGAGCTCGTCTTCGACGTCATCGGGGCCAACAACCCGCTTCTTCTCGCGCTCGGTCGCTCTGAGTCCGCGACGGCTGAGGGGTTGGCGATTCCTGGTGCCGCGAACGCGAACTCGCTGGACGAGCTGCCCGCCGGCGGTCTGCGCATCGACTACCGACTCGGCGAGGCCGGCCTCGTCTCCGTCTTCCACATGATCGTGGACGACAACTACCTGGAAGACTGCGAGATGGTGACGGGTATCGGCGGTACCTACGAGGTGACCGAGAATACCTCCGTTGAGGGTCTCATCTCGCTCATCAATGGCGCCCCGGGCGGTGATGGCAAGGAGTCCGAGATCTGGCTGATCGGCATCGGTGCCGCCTCGAACGGCGAGTTCGTCGACGGCCTGAACCTCTTCGCCCAGATCGGCTTCAACGCCGGGACCTACGGCCGCAACGGCGACGAGAGCGTCGACGCGACCGGCCTCATGTTCGACATCGGCGCGTCCTACCAGCTCGACATGGCCTTCAAGCCCAAGTTCGGCCTGGAGTACCTCTACGTGTCCGGCAACGAGGATGAGGCTCCGGATCCAGAGGACGACTACCAGGGCTTCGTCAGCTACGAGGACAACAACGACCTGATCATCCTTGAGGACAAAGAGTTCGGCTGGGATGTCGACCAGAACTACAGCGTGATCAAGATCCGCGCGGCGGTCACGACGGATGTGGCCGGTCCCGTGAAGGACAACTTCACCCTCGGGCTGACTCTCGGCATCGCCAAGCTCGTCGAGGATATCGATACCGGGACCAGCACGGAGGACGGCCTTGGTACCGAGCTCGACATCAAGGCGAGCTGGGCGGCCAGCAAGAATCTGACCGTGTACGGCGGTTTCGGCTGGCTCTTCGGGTCCGACGTCCTTGAGCTTTACGACGAGGACATGGACTCCGCCTTCACGTACTTCCTCGGGACGAGCGTGACCTTCTAAGTGTTGTTTGACGCGAGACGTCCACCGGGCCGCCCGAAAGGGCGGCCCGGTTTTTTTGTGTTTTTCACGGGCCGCCTCCGATATCTTACGACCCTCGCGCGAGGCGGCCCGCGAAAAACAGATCGGGGATGAAGGCATGTCGGACAACCTGCGCGTCGGACTGGGCTTCGATCTCCACCGCCTCGTCCGCGGACGGCCCTTCGTCCTCGGCGGCCTCCGCATCCCCCATTCCCTCGGACCCCTCGGCCATTCCGACGGCGACGCCCTCCTCCACGCCCTCGTCGACGCCCTCCTCGGCGCCACCGGGGGCGGCGACATCGGGGACCGCTTTCCCGACACCGACCCCCGCTGGAAGGGCGCGGACAGCCGGGCCCTCCTCGCGGCCGTCTGGAGGCCCCTCCGGAAGGCCGGCTGGCGCGTCGGCAACGTGGACGCCACCGTCGTCGCCGAGAGGCCGAAGCTGGGCCCCTGGAAGCGCAAGATCGCCCGGGAGCTCGCCCGCCGGCTCGGCTGCCCCGCCGGCGCCGTCAACGTGAAGGCCAAGACGCTCGAGAAGCTGGGGGAGATCGGGAAGGGGAAAGCGGTGGCGGCCCAGGTGGTCGTCATGATGAGCCGGGGGGGGCGCTGAGCCGGAAAGGGACTGCCCGGGTCTGTCCCTCGGAGTGGAACAAAGCACGGAGGCACCGAGTTCACGGAGGAAGGCACGGAGGAGAGTTGAATTGAGAATTGAGAATAAATAATGTGTGGGCCACGGCTCCGGCGTGCCACGTGATGCATTCTGCATTCTCAAATCTCGAATCCCGTTTCCTCCGTGTCGTCTCCGTGTTCTCCGTGACTCCGTGCTTTGTCTTCATGGAGGGGAACTCGAATTGCGCGTGCCGTTTTAATCTGTGAAATCTGTGGCAATCTGCGTAATCTGTGTCGCGCCCGCAGGGAAGACCGTGCACGGGAGCAGGCTTCCTGGGCTTTCCTGTGCCCCCGACGGATTCCTCGCTTTGGATTTTGGGTATATTCCCCCATGCCCCTCGTCCTCTACAATACCCTGACCCGGCAGCTCGAGCCCTTCGCCCCCCGCGAGCCCGGCGTGGTCCGCATGTACAACTGCGGCCCGACGGTCTACAGCGACCCCCACATCGGGAACTTCCGCTCCTTCCTCTTCGCCGACGTCCTCCGCCGGACGCTGGAGCTGCTCGGGTTCCGCGTCGACCAGGTGATGAACCTGACGGACGTGGGGCACCTGACGCGGGACGACGTGGAGGCGGGGGAGGACAAGATCGAGGCGGCGGCGCGGCGGCAGCGGCGGACGCCGGAGGAGATCGCGGACCACTACGCGGGCGAGTTCTTCGCCCTCGCGCGCCTCCTCCGCCTCCGCCCGGCCCTCAAGAACCCCAAGGCGCGCGAGCACATCCCCGAGATGCTCGCTCTCATCCGGGTCCTCGTCGACCGCGGGCTCGCCTACGTCGTCAACGGGAACGTCTACTACGACGTGACGCGGTTCCCCGCCTACGGCCGGCTCTCCGGCAACTCGCTCGAGGAGCTGCAGGCCGGCGCGCGGGTCGAGGTGAACCCCGAGAAGCGCGGCCCGCTCGACTTCGCCCTCTGGAAGCAGGACCCGAAGCACCTGATGCAGTGGGACAGCCCCTGGGGGCGCGGGTTCCCCGGATGGCACATCGAGTGCTCCGCGATGTCGATGAAATATCTCGGCGAGGAGCTCGACATCCACACCGGCGGCGAGGACAACATCTTCCCGCACCACGAGTGCGAGATCGCGCAGTCGGAGGCGGTGACCGGGAAGCCCTTCGCCCGCCACTGGCTCCACGCCCGCCACCTGCTCGTCGACGGGAAGAAGATGTCGAAGTCGCTCGGCAACTTCCTCACGGTGCGGGGCGTCCTGGACCGCGGCTACGACCCGCGGGTCCTCCGCTTCGCGCTGATCCGCGCGCACTACCGCCAGCCGCTCAACTTCACCTTCGAGGGGATGGACGCGGCGCGCGAGGCGCTCGGGCGGCTGCGGGATTTCCGGAGGCGGGTGGGCGGGATGGCGTCCGCCTTCGCGCCTGCTGGCGCTTCGGCGGGACCTGGGTCCGCCTCCGCGCCGGCCGGCGCTTCGGAGGGACCCGGGTCCCCCGCAGCGCCGCCGGATCTGGACGGGCCTCTCGCGAAGGCCGAGGCCGGGTTCCGCGCGGGCCTCGAGGACGACCTCAACCTCTCGCAGGCCCTCGCGGCCCTCTTCGACCTCGTCACGGAGGTGAACCGGCTCGGCGCGCTGTCGGCGGAGGGCGCGTCGCGCGTCGCGGCCTTCCTGGACCGCGCCGACGGCGTGCTGGGGGTGCTCGAGGACGACGACGGCGGCGACGCGCTCGCGCCGGAGCTCCAGGCGATGGTGGCGCAGCGGGAGGCGGCCCGGAAGCGCCGGGACTTCGCCGAATCGGACCGCCTGCGCGCGGCGCTCCGCGAGCGGGGGATCCTCGTCGAGGACACGCCCCGGGGGCAGACCTGGAAACGGGCCCTCTGAAGGCGGTAACCCGCGGATCACGCGGATGACGCGGGACGGAGGGCCCGCAGATCACGCAGATCACGCAGATCACGCAGGGTCTGGGCC
>CAYUME010000385.1:0-5368 GCA_964445475.1 uncultured Planctomycetia bacterium | reverse complement strand
GACGCGACGCGGAAGGTGCAGTCGGCCTCCGCATCTTCCATCTGCGTGTTGCTGACGAAATAGATGTCGGCGTCCTGCGTGCGTCGATGGATGTAGTCGAGATCGGCCGGCTTCCCGGGGCTGCTGCAGGCGAAATCGGGGCCGATGCCTTTCTTCAGGAGGATCTCGCGGACGCGATCCCGGTCGAATATCACCTGGCCTTTGCCGTACGGGCGGTCGCGCACGTCCGTGTCCGGGCCGGGGCCCCAGACTCTCCCGGCGATGGCCCGGATCTGCTCGTCACAGCGGGGATAATCCGCCAGGGATGTGTCCCGCGTGGGCCGGGGCCCGAGCAGGGTCGCACCCGCCAGGACGAGCTTCTCGAGCTTCTCGAGCACCGCCCGCGGGATGTCGGCGCGCTCGGGCAGGACGATGACGGCGTAGCTCACGCCATGGGGCAGCGCCAGGACGCCGTCTTTGAACTCCAGGCGATTCCGGATCACGTCGGAGTTGATGACGTCGTAGTCGTAACCGGTTCCGAGCGCGTTGGCCGGAGCGGGATTGGGCCTCCCGCAATGGGCGCAGGTGGCCCCATCCAGCCGCTTGGCATCGGGGCCGATGCGGCGGGTGGCGACCAGGTTGGGGGCCTCATCGCCGGAATAGAAGCAGACATCCGCCACGGGCAGGCCTTGCTGCAGCAGATAGCAGCAGCGCGAGAAATAGGAGAGCAGGGGGGCGGCTTTGGGCCACCACGTGGCGTTGACGTTGAAGTGCTCGCCGGCGTGATACATGTGCCCGGGCACGCCCCCCCGGGGCGGCGTATGCGCAAAGGCGTGGAACGTCATGCGGTTCAACCCGTCACAGAACGCCGTGTCGGCCAGTCGCTTGTATTCCAGCGGCCCGTCCTGCCAGCTCCGCCAGCCCGTGAAGGACTCCGCATCGACAAGCTGCCGGCCATAGATGTGAGCCGCGGAAGCCGCCTCTTTCACGACCCAGAACTGCTTGCCATTCCAGAATTCGCCCCGCCCGATATCGGCCTCGCCGCAGGCGCGCAACGGCTCGGTGCGCGGCTCCCCTCCGTGTCCCGCCTCGGCCACGAGCTGCATGCCGTACGTGTTCAGGAATTCCCGGGACGCGCGGTAGTGGCCGTCAATCCACAAGTCGCTGACCGTCGTGCGGTAGTCGTGCTGAAAGCGGGAGGCGATCTGGGGATCGGCAAAGCGCTTTCCCTTGAGCGCGGGCAGATACGGGATGGGGTCGTAGCCGCGCCGTTTGCGGAATTCCTCCACGAATGAATCGGTCCAGTCCATCTGATCGTCGACCTCGACGCTGTCGACTTCCATGTAGCGCAGCGCGTCCAGGCTCGGACGCGTCTTCAGGATCTGGTCGACGATGTGGCGGAAATGGACCCGGGCCGCGTTGCCGTCGAGGTGGTCGATGAGCAGGCCGTTCGAGTTGGGGCTGGGCACCATCAGCTTCTGCCCGGTGTTGCTGGTGACATACCGGGCAATCACCCAGGACCCGGCCGGGACCTCCCAGGCGAGCGTCCCGTCGGCGTCGAGCTTCCCGCTGAGATCGATGATGGCTGCCGTATCGCGGATGACGTGGTCCGCCGATTGGGGGAACGCCAGGACGGCGACCTCCTTGCAGTAGAGCGGCAGGCCGTCGGGACCCCGGGGTGCTTTGCAGTCAGGGAAGGGCAGCTTCTGCGACAGCCGGGCCGGTCCGTTGACGGTGATTTCGCTGTGGTAAAAGCCCTTCATGGCATCGCGCGGCTGCACCCAGCTGCCGCCGGCATTCCAGCTGCTCGAAGCGACCATCCCGAGGTGCAGGCCCAGGCGATCGGCCTGCTCGATGGCGTGATGGACGGCCTTGAGCGACTCGGGCCCGAGAAAGGGCGGGCCTGCCGGAATGGGCTCTTCCGGGATACGCCGGATGACACCGATGTCCCAGATTTCCGCGCCGGACATGCCCTTGTCCTTCATCTCCTCGAGCTCGCGGGTGATTTGCGCCAGGTCGACGTCGCCGTTCATCCACGCCCAGAAGGCCCCGGGGCGCGCCTCCAGGGGCGGGTCCCGGAAGAGGGACGGCGAGGGCTCGCGTTCCGCCGCGGGGCTGGCGCGGGCGATGACGAACTCGACGAGCTCCCGGCATTGGAAGAAGCCGTCCCAGACGGTGTGCCCCTGGCCGGGCGGAATCCGCAGCCGCATCGAGCCGCCGAGCTCCCGGTAGCGGCGGGCCAGCGCGGCGGAATTCGCGTCCAGCGGCACGAGCGCGTCGGCATCGCCATGGATGTGGAAGAGGGGCACGCCGGCTTGGGCGAGCGGAGCCAGGCGGTCGATCGGGTTGTGCTGCGGGAGCTGTGCCTCCAGCTGCGCGGCGGTCAGGCCGTAGGCGCCGCAGGCCTTGTCCAGGCCGGGCCAGCTGCGCAGATTGCAGACCGGATAGATGCCGGCCAGGCCGCCCACCGACTCCGGATGCTCGGCCGCCCAGTTGTAGAGCATCAGGCCGCCGCGGCTGCGGGCCAGCAGGCACGGCTTGCGGCTGAAGCCGCGCCGCTCCACCAGCTCCCGGTAGAAGGCCGTGAAGTGGGCGCGCCCCTGCGGATTGCCGAAGGATTCACCGACGTCCACGCCGGCCACGGCGATGCCGGCCGCCCGGAAGCGCTCGAACATCCAGCCTTCGCGGGCCTCGGGGAGGCCGGGCAGCGTGGGCGCGTACCAGACCCACGGGGTGGGCCGGTTCGCGAGGCGGCTCTCCGCCGGCGGGAGCATGACGAATGCGGTGCGACCGTCGATGTCAAAGACGTCTCCCGGAATCGGCAGGGCTTTTCGAGGCGCCGCCGGATCGGCGCCCCAGGCCGGGCCCGGCGGGAGCATCACCGCCAGGCTGGCGAGGAGGGCGATGGCCGCCGGCGGTCCCGCGGGCGAGAAGGCCGGCTGCCGGCGGGCGTGAAGGGGTCGTGTCATGTTCTGTCTCGCCCGGGCTGTTCAGAAGCCCCGATGGGGATGAACCGGGTTCCACCGGTGCCTTCGATCGGTATCGTGGGTATGGATGTATTCTGTATAACTTGGAACCTTAGCATACCGCCGCCCCGCCGAGAATGGACAGAATGATCAATTCTTTGTACTTATTGACATGACGTAACCCCGGATGTGCCCGTGCGCCCGCGCGAGGACGATGCCATGCCGCATGCGGATGCGGGGTATTATCGCTACCCGCCCGTCAGCCCGATGGACAAGGCGTGGGGGGTGTACGTTCCGACCGCGGGCCACCAGCGGATCGGGCCGGGCTCGCCCTACCCGCCCGCCCGGCACCCGGAGGGGTATCAGTTCGCCTGGAAGCGGGGACGTGTCCTGCCGCAGCTCGTGCTGGTCTACATCACCCGCGGCGAAGGGGTCTTCGAGAGCGCGACCGCGGGGCGCCGCCGCATCCGGGCGGGGAACCTCTTACTGCTCTTCCCCGGGGAGTGGCACCGATATGCGCCCGACCGGCGCACGGGATGGGACGAGTACTGGGTCAGCGTGGACGGCGCCTGGCCCCGCCGGCTGCTCGAGAAGGGCTTCTTCACGCCGCGCGAGCCGGTCGTCGATCCGGGGGACGACGAGGCCCTGCTCGAGCTCTTCCTCCGCCTGGTCGACCTGCTGCGGGACGATCCGGTCGGCTTCCACCAGCTGGCCGGGGCCGCGGCCGTCCAGATCCTGTCCCGCCTGCACGCGGCGTCGCTGCTGCGGGGCGCGGGCGACGACGCGGCCGACCCGCTCGTCCGGAAGGCGAAGTGCCTCCTGCTGGAGAACAGCGGGCGTGCGGTCTGCGTGCGGCAGGTGGCCCGCGAGCTGAACGTCAGCTATTCGCGGTTCCGCGCCCTCTTCCGCCGCTGCACCGGGCTCTCCCCGGCGCAGTACCACCTGCAGCTCCGGATCCGGCGGGCATGCCAGCTGCTGGAGGGCAGCGCCCTGCGGATCAAGGAGGTGGCGGACCGTCTGGGGTTCGAGTCGCCGTACTACTTCTCGCGGCTCTTCAAGAAGAAGACGGGGGTCTCGCCGAAGGCCTGGCGGGCACGGTCCCGGCGGGGGCGGCGACCGCGGCCGTGATGCGGGAGGGGCCCGGGTTTCGCCGTCCTCACCGGTCCGTCCCGGGCCTGACGATCACCGGCTCGACGACGAGGCCGCAAAGGACCGCCGGGCCGGCGACCGGCGCGAGCGCGACGCGGATCTGCGAGGGCGCGGAGAGCGCGACGTCGAACGCGCGCTCGACGACGGCGCCGCGCGCGCCCGCTTCCTGGAAGAGGTCGATCCGCGCGCCGGCCGCCGCGGGGATCGCGCCCGCGTTGTCGGCCATCCCCTTCACCGGCCTCCACGCCTCCCGGTCGTCCGAGACGAGGATCTCGAAGCGGGGCTTGCGCTTTGTCCCGCCATACCAGGCGACGCCGAGGCGCCGAAGCGGGGCGGGGGGGTCGAGGCGGAACTGGATCCAGTGGTCGCGGCCGTCCGCGGCCCAGCGCGTCTCCGGGCGGCCGTCGAGGGCGAGCGCCGCGGAACAGCCGTCCGCGGCGCCGCTCGCCTGTGCATCCACCGCCTTCGCCCCGGGCGCGTCCGCCTGGATCTCGAGGATGCTGTTCCATCCGTTCTCCGCGTTCCCGTGGCAGGCCAGCCGGACGAAGCGCGCCGGGACCGGCTCGAAGGCGTACCAGGCGACGCCTTCCCCGGCGTCCGCGTCGGACCGGACGGCGACGTCGACGACGCGGCGGCCGGCGGCATCGGCGTCGGGGTCGGCCATCAGGAGGCGGACGCGGTAGCGGCCCGCGGGGAGGGGGGGCGAGGCGTAGGTGTAGGGCTTGGCGCAGCGGATGCCCGTCGCGGCGATCTCCTGGCGCGCGTCCGTCGCCGCGTCCCCGCCGTCCGTCCGGAAGGCCTCCATGCCCGTCTCGCGCGCGCCGAGACCCCGCCACATCGCGCCGCCGGCGTCGACGAAGAACGTGTTGCTCCCGGCCCCCTGGGCGAGGGGGTCGTGCTGCGTGGGCTGGAAGTTGACGCGGACGGGCGCGAGCCCGGCGGCCTCCCGCTGGTCGTGGAAATACGGCAGCCACCGGAGGTTGAGGGAGATCAGGATGGCCTGCTCCCCGCGCGAGAGGGCGCCCCGCTTCGCCGCGTCGCGGTAGAGGCTGATCGCCTCCTCCGGACGGGCGGCGCGGATCGCCTCCCGCGCGCCCGCGAGGTCCCCCGCCTTGAGGCGCTTGCGCGATTCCTGGAGCGCGCCGTGGGCCTCGTGGAAGGCGGCGAAGAACCTCTCCAGAAGCCGGACGTACTCGAGGTGCCCCCGCCCTTCGGCGTCGAGGGCGGAGGCGACGATCGTCTCCAGCGACGCCAGCCGCTCCCGCGCGGCGGCG
>CAYUME010000384.1:0-5372 GCA_964445475.1 uncultured Planctomycetia bacterium | reverse complement strand
GTGGTCGGAGCGCAAGCTGCGGGCGGAGGCGGCCGTCGAGAAGCTGGCCCGCGACCTCCTCGCCGTCCAGGCGATGCGCGAGCAGTACACGGGCACCGCCTATCCGCCCGACACGCCCTGGCAGCGGTCGTTCGAGGATGCCTTCCCCTACGTCGACACCCCCGATCAGCGGGTGGCCACGGCCGACATCAAGCGCGACCTGGAGGCGCCTTCCCCGATGGACCGGCTGGTCTGCGGCGACGTGGGGTACGGCAAGACGGAGCTGGCCATGCGCGCCGCCTTCAAGGTCGCCGTGACCGGCCGCCAGACCGCCGTCCTGGTGCCGACCACCGTCCTGGCCGAGCAGCACGGCGTCACCTTTCGCGAGCGGATGGCCGCCTACCCTGTCCGCGTCGCCGTGCTGAGCCGGTTCCGCAGCCCGCGCGAGCAGCGGGAGATCCTGGCCCAGACCGCCGCGGGGGCGGTCGACATCCTGATCGGGACCCACCGGCTGCTCCAGGGGGACGTGACGTTCCGCGACCTCGGCCTCGTCGCCATCGACGAGGAACAGCGGTTCGGCGTCGAGCACAAGGAGCGCCTCAAGCAGCTCCGGGCCACCGTGGACGTCCTGACGATGACCGCCACGCCCATCCCGCGGACGATGCACATGGCCCTCCTGGGCCTGCGCGACATCTCGAACCTGCTCACCCCGCCGCAGGACCGGCTCGCCGTGCACACCGAGGTCTGTGTCGAGCAGGAGGCGGTCGTCCGCGACGGGATCCGGCGCGAGCTCGACCGCGACGGCCAGGTCTTCTTCGTCCACAACCGGGTCTTCGACATCGACACCGTCGCCACCGGCGTCCGGGCCCTCGTCCCCGAGGCGCGCGTCGGCGTCGTCCACGGCCAGCTTCCGGAGGAAGACCTCGAGGAACGGATGACGGCCTTCCTGAACCGGGAGATCGACGTGCTGGTGACGACGACGATCATCGAGTCCGGCGTGGACATCCCGAACGCGAACACGCTCTTCGTGCACGACGCCGACCAGTACGGGCTGGCGGACCTCCACCAGCTCCGCGGGCGGGTCGGGCGCTACCGCCACCAGGCCTTCGCCACCTTCCTCCTGCCGCCCGACCGCCCGGTGACGCCGGAGGCCCGCCGCCGCCTCAAGGCGATCGAGGAGTTCTCCGAGCTGGGGGCGGGCTTCAAGATCGCGCTGCGCGACCTCGAGATCCGCGGCGCCGGCAACCTGCTCGGGCGCGAGCAGCACGGGCACATCGCCGCGATCGGCTACGACCTCTACTGCAAGATGCTCGAGCGCACCGTCCGCCGGACGCGCCGGGAGCCCGTCCCCCCCGCGGTCGAGTCGACGGCCGAATTCGACGTGGACGCGGAGATCCCGGCGGCGTACATCCCCGACGAAGGCCTTCGGCTCGACCTCTACCGCCGTTGCTGCCGGTGCCGCACGCCGGAGGATCTCGAGGCGGCGCGCCGGGAATTCGCCGATCGCTTCGGGCCCGTGCCGCCCACGCTCGTGCGGTTCCTGGTCGTCGTCGCGATCCGGATCGCCGCGGGCCGGCACGGCATCGAGCGCCTGGTCACGAGCGCCGACGGCAGCGCCGTGCGGTACCGGGACCGCGCCGCGATGGAGGCGCTGAAAAAACGGAAGCCGCGGCATGTCCGGATCGTCGACGACGCCAACGGCCTGCTCGTGGTCCCGCCCGACCCGCGGGACCCGGAGCGGCAGCTGCTGGCGGTCCTGGCGCTGCTGACGGGGTGACCCATGACCTACCGCGACGCCGTCCGCTGGCTCGACGCCCGCGTCAACTACGAGCGCTCCGGCGCCAGCCTCCGCTGGCAGCGGATGCGGAACCTGGACCGCATCCGGCGCCTCCTCGAGGCCCTCGGCGACCCCCACCGGCCCGGCTCCCGGAGGGCGAGCCCGGGACCCGGGACCCCGGGCCCGAAACCTCTTTATGTCCACATCGCCGGCACGAAGGGCAAGGGGTCGACAGCCCACTTGTTTGCGGACGCGCTCCGGGCCCTCGGCCTGCGCACGGGACTCTACACCTCGCCGCACCTGACGGACCTCTGCGAGCGGATCCGCGTCGACGGCGTCCCGATCCGGCCGGCGCGGCTGGCGGCGCACCTGACCCGCATCCGGCGGACCCTCCGGTCCCCCGCCTTGCGGCGCGACCCCCCCACGTACTTCGATCTCCTCACGGCGGCCGCGTTTCTCGAGTTCCGGGACCGGCGGCTCGACGCGGCGGTGGTGGAGACGGGGCTCGGCGGGCGGCTCGACTCGACGAACGTCGTCGCCCCGGCATTGACCGTGATCACGAACGTGGATTACGACCACACGGACGTGCTGGGGGCCACCCTGGCGGCGATCGCCCGGGAGAAGGCGGGGATCGCCAAGCCCGGCGTCCCCCTGGTCCGCGGGGCGCTTTCGCCGGAGGCGGCGCGCGTCGTCTCGCGCGCCGCGCGGCGGGCCGGTGCGCCGGCCTGGTCCGCGGGGCGGGAGCTGCGTCTCGGGCGCGTTGTCCCCCGGGGCCTCGCGGGCATCCGGTTCGACGCGCGCACCCCGCGCCGCCTTTGGCGGGCCGTGCGGCTCGCGGTGCCCGGCCGACACCAGGCGGAGAACGCGCTGCTCGTGCTGGGCGGCCTCGACCGGCTGGAGGCGGACGGGTGGATCCGGGTGCGCCCGGGCCGGGTCCGGAGCGCCCTGGCGCACACGCGGATTCCCGGACGGCTGGAGGTCCGTCCCGGGCGTCCCGTCCTGATCGTCGATGCCGCGCACAATCCGCGGGCGGGGCGCACCGCGGGAGGGCGGGGCGGGGCTCCGCGTCCTGCTCTTCGCGGCGGCACGGGAGAAGGATGCCCGGGCGATGCTGGCTCGGCTGGCCGCGGTCACGGATGCCGCCGTGATGGTGCGCGTCGACCACCCGCGCCTGCGGACGCTCCCGGACCTGCTGGCGGCGGCGCGGGGGCTCTGGCCGGCGCCGCCGGTGGGCGCAGCCTCCCCGGTCGAGGGCCTCCGCCTGGCCCGGGAGCTCGCGGGGCCGGGCGGGAATGTGCTGGTGACCGGCTCGTTCTACCTGGCGGGGCGGATCGGGAGGTGAGGGGCGATCCGTGCGCGGAGGCGTTCCGGGGGCGGTCCCGGGAGCGGCGCGCGTGGCGCCTTTCGGTTGACGCCCTTTCCACCCCCTGATAATGTTTCGGACGCCATGCCTTCACCCCAGGAACGGTTGCTCGGACGGATCGCGCTAGCCTCCGGGATGATCACCCAGGAGCAGCTGGATCAGTGCCTGGGCCTCCAGGAGGGCAGCCGGACCGCGAAGCCGCTCGGGGATCTCCTGCTCGACCGCGGGTACATCACCCCGGAGCAGCGGGGGCGGTTGCTGTCGATGCAGAAGAAGCACCTGGCGGAGGCGCAGGAGGCCGTGCCGCGGATGGAGGGGCGGGACGAGCCCGTGTTCGGCCGGATGGTCCTTCGGAAGGGGCTGATCACGTCCGAGCAGCTGAACGAGTGCCTGCGGCAGCAGGAGCGGGATCTCGAGCGCGGCCGGCCCCGGAACCTCGGCCAGGTGATGGTCGAGAAGGGATACCTGTCGCGGGAGCAGGTGAAGTCGGTCCTGACCGAGCAGCAGAAGGTCATCGTGATCTGCAACGGCTGCGGGGCGCGGTTCAATGCCTCGGCGGGATCGAAGCTGCCGAAGTGCCCCTCCTGCGGCGGCGCGCTGGCCGCCCCCCCGTGGAGCGTCTCCCTTCCTGTCGTCGACACGATCGGCCCGAACGGCGAGACCACCGGGCTCATCGGGAAGGTCCTGGGCGGGTTCAAGCTCCTGGAGTTCGCAGGGCGCAGCGCCAAGGGGACGCTCTACAAGGCGCAGCACCCGACGCTGGACCGGCCGATGGCCGCGAAGATCATCCCCGTCCTGCCCGAGAACCGGGATGTGCTCGCCCGGTACGTGCAGACGGCCAAGGTGCTGGCGACGCTCTCCCACCCGAACGTCCTGCGCGTCCATGCGGCGGGGATGGACGCGGGCTTCTGTTACCTGGTGACCGATTTCATCCACGGCCGGCCGCTGAGCGTCTTCCTCGACCGCGCCAGCGGGGTCCCGCCGAAGGAGGCGCTGAACTACGTGCGGTCGGCGGCACGGGGTCTGGCCGCCGCCCACGCCCGGAAGCTGCTCCACCGCGACCTGACGCCGGACAACATCCTCCTCTCCGTCGGGCGGGAGGTGTTCGTGAAGGACTTCTGCTTTGCCCGGCTTTTCGAGATGGAGTCGAACGGGGAGGCCCGGCGGGTCCTGCACGGGACGCCGGCCTACCTGGCCCCGGAGCTGTGGCACGGGGAGTCCCCGGACGTGCGATCGGACCTGTACGCGCTGGGCGTGACGCTCTACGCCCTGCTGGCGGGGCGGCGGCCGTTCGACTCGATGAAGATCTCGGACCTGATGCGGCAGCACCTGTCGACGCCGCCCGCGCCGCTGCGCGTCGCGGATCCGCTCACGGAGGCCCTGTCGGGAATCGTCGAGAAGCTGCTGGCCAAGGAGCCGCGGAACCGGTACGTGTCGGCCGAGGACTTGATCCAGGACCTGACGCGGGCCGAGAAGGGGGAGTCCCCGCTGGCGATCTCGGATCCCGGCGTCCAACGCGCGGCCGGCCGCCAGGCCGGGCCGGAGGCCGGGTCGTTCGTCTGCGCGAACTGCGGAAGCCACCAGAAGATCGGGATCCGGCACTGCGCGCGCTGCCGCGTCGAGATCTGCCTGAGCTGCAGGCGCCAGGTCGCCTCGGTCAACGGCCTCTGTGCGGAATGTCTTTCCACCGGGGCCTCGCCCGCGTCCCAGCAGTCGATCCCGGTCATCACGAAGCGCCTGGCGATGCCGTCGTCCCTTCCGCAGAAGTCGGCGCCCGGTGCGAAGCGCGCCGCCGCCGCCCGCCGCCTCCGCCAGCGCCGCCTGCGCGGGTCGTAGTCCCGCCTCCTTTGCCGGGTGCCGCCCGGCACGGTCACGATCCACCCCGGTCGTCCTTTCGCTCGCCCCGCGTCCGTAGCCCGCCGAAAGGCCTTTCCCGACTCGGCCCTGCCGGAAGGGGACCGCTTCGCGGGCGGCGGGGAGGGGCGTCAGGGGGCGGCCTGCGACGGCCGGGGGGCTGTGTCGTATCGGAAGAAACCGTAGCAGAATCTCTGGACGGTGTTGAACGGCGTGGCATGATCCTCCCAAGCCCGATCCAGGAGTCGGAATCCCTCCTGAAGCTCCGCCAGCATGTCCTCGCATTCGTAACGGCAGACCTCCAGCCCGCTGCAGCGTGTCGGGCCGTCCTTCGCGAAGGCGGAAAGGATCAGGTGCCCGCCGGGGCGCAGGGCCCGCTTGAGCGCCCGGATGTAGCGT
>CAYUME010000383.1:0-5374 GCA_964445475.1 uncultured Planctomycetia bacterium | reverse complement strand
GCTCGTTGGAGACCTCGCAGACGCCCATCCAGAAGGGCTTCGCGATCGTCACCTCGGCGGGCGGCCGCTCGTCGGGCGGCCCCTGCGCGTCCCCCATCACGAAGCGCCCGGCCGGCACGCGGACCAGGCGGAGCGTCACGCCGTCGCCCAGGTCCAGCGTCTGCTCCGGCCCCGGCGCCTCGACCGGGAAGGGCCAGCCGGCCGCGGAGACGGGCGGCGCGGGCGGGACGGGCGCGGGCGGGACGGGCGTCTCGTCGTATGCCGGCAGGGCCGGTTCGCGCTCGTAGTCCTCGTCCGGGCCGCCGTAGAGCCGGTTCAGCGCCAGGCGCCGTTCGTGCATCTGCCCCGGCACCGGCCTGTCGAAGACGCCGGCCCAGGTCCCGTGGCAGGGGCCGTTGAGATCGATCCAGGCGGCCAGCCGCTCCCGCGATTCGCGGTCCAGCGTCACGCCGTGGTGGCCCTTCTGCAGGAGCTGGATCAGCTCGCTGGTGTCCGCGTGGTATTCGCCCGGCGTCAGCATCGAGACGTCGTCGGCCACGCCGACCCGGCGGATGTACGGCAACAGCGCCTCGTAGGCCGGCGTGAAGGGGACGTTGTTCCCGTGGAGCGCCTTGAGGGCCGGATGCATGCGCTCGAAGTTGAAGTGGCCGGGCCGCGCGCCCCGGTAATCCTTCACCTGGTCCCGCGGCCGCAGGTCCGGGGGGGCGCCACGGCCGTCGTGGCACGATGCGCAGTGCCGGTTCAGGACCGGCTGGACCTCGCGCGCGAAATCGAATCCGCGCGGCGGGCCGTGCCAGGGCTCCAGCTCGCGCGGCGTCACCCCGGCGGCCGACGCCGGGCGCGGCCCGCCGGTCATCCCGGAGGGCTCGTGGCAGCCGACGCACGACACCGTCTCGCCCGGCATGAACGTCACCCAGCTCCGCATGAGCTGGACCGCCTTGCCCTCCTCGTCCAGCGCCTGGAACCCCAGCGGGGTGTTCGCCGGGACGCGGAAGGCGGCCGAGCCGTCCGCCGCCACCGGCGTCGTCCCGATGATCCGCATCACCTCCCAGGGGCCGCCCAGCCCGACGACGTCGTTCCCCGCCAGGTTGACGTAGCCGAAGTGATAGCCGAAGACCCGGAGCCGCTTGATCGTCCCGCGCGGCACGCCGTCGAGACCGGGGCCGGCATGGACGTCGCTGAGGTAGACCAGCGCCTCCCGCTGCGACAGGTCCACGCGGTCCGGCCTCGCCGGCGGGACCGGCCGCGGGACGAGCGGGATCGGCTCCACCAGCAGCGCGCCGTCCACCTGGTGGACCCGCGTCAGGTTGTCGAAGACGTCCGCCAGGTAGATCCCCATCGTGTAGGAGTCCGGCGACATCCAGCCCGTCACGAGGAAGTACGTGTCGCTGAGCGGGAAGGGTGAGAGGAACTTCGGCCACTCGTGCTCGACCAGCCGGTCCATGACCTTCTCTTCCGGCGGGAGCCCCCGCCCGGAGAGGCGCCGGACGATCGACGCGCCGCCGCGGTCGCCGCGCGCGAGGTCCAGCAGCACCAGGTGTCCCGTGCGGCAGGCGCCGTGGTAGCCGCCCAGGATGCAGAGGATCGCGCCGCCGCCGGGCAGCTCGCGCGGGAAGTAGAGCCCGTTCGGCCACCAGGTGTTCGTCCCGTAGAGCGAGCGCTGGCCGGTCCCGTCGGGATTCATCACCATCAGCTGCCGCAGGAAGAGGCGGTTGATGCCCGTGTAGTCCCAGCGGTTGTAGATCACCTTCCCCGAGTTGAGCACGGCGGGCTGCAGGTCGTGGTCCTGGTCGTGGCAGAGCCGGCGCATCCCGGACCCGTCGGCGTCCATCCGGTACAGGTTGGCGACGAACTTGCCCTCCACGCCGTGCCAGCAGGGCACGCACTGCCAGGGGGCGTTCGAGCCGAAGACGACGCGGCCGTCCGGCAGGTAGCAGGCGTCGAACGCGTCCACGTCGTCGGGCGTCCTCGAGACCCGGCGCAGGCCCGTGCCGTCCGCGCGGATCTCCCACACCGTCCAGTTTGTCTCGCCGGACTGCGTGAAGAGCAGCCGCTGCGCGTCCCAGTGCAGGTCCACGTCGCCGGCGAATCGGCCCTTCGGCGGCCGGTACAGCGTCTTCAGCGCGCCGTCCGGGCGGGCCGGAGAGAGGACGCAGATCTCGTTGTCGTAGCCGTCGCGCGGCACGGACGAATAGCAGAGGTGGTTTTCCGGGAACCCCAGGCTTCCCAGCCCGCCCATCGGCTGGCCGCCCGGTTTGCGCGGGGTCGTTCGTTTGACCAGCAGGATCCGCAGGTCGCGCAGCAGCGGGTTGTCCAGCAGGGCCTCGTCCTTCAGGGCCTCGTAGGCGCGGCGATCCGTCGCGCCGGCGCGCTCCAGGTCGGCCAGCCGCTGCCGGTAGGCGCCGGCTTTCGCGTAGCGCGCGCCGAAGGTGGCCTGGAGATCCTCCAGGGCGGCGCGCAGCGACCGCACCTCCCGCGGCGCGACGGCGGCCGTCGGGTCGGCCGGCCGGGGCTGCGGCTCGCGAGCGCCCGCCGGCAACGCCGACGCCAGCGCCAGGGCGAGGAGGGCCGCGCGGCGCGGGATCCGCGGACGAATCGCCGTCATGGCTCCCTCCTGCCGGACCGGGGCGCCCGGGCCGGTTCCACGCCGCCGCCAACCGGCGTGATCCCCATCGCGGCCTCGATCCGCCGCGCCGCCTCCCGCATCGCCGTCCCCAGGCGCGGCAGCGCCGCCTCCGGCATCCGCGTCGCCGGGCCGGTGATCCAGATCGACGCCAGCGGATAGCCGTGCGCGTCGCGGATCGCGGCGGCGACGCAGTGGACGCCCTCGAACTGCTCCGCCCGGTCCAGCGCGTAGCCCGCCGCCCGGATCCGGTCCATCTCCGCCCGGAAGGCCCCGCGCGTGGCGATCGTCCGCTCGTTGTAGCGCGTCAGCGCCATCCCCCGGAGGATCGCCTCGCGCTCGCGCTCCGGCAGGAGGGCCAGCATCGCCTTGGCGGGCGCGGCCGTGTGGAGGCACATCGTCATGCCGGGATCGACGACGAACTTGAACGGGTGGCTGCCCGGGACCTGCGCCAGGGCGATCGCCGACCCCTCGCGGAGCGTTCCGAGCAGGACCGTCTCCCCGACCGCGTCCCGTGCCTCCCGCATGACGTCGAGGGCGATCTCCACCAGGTTCCGGTCGCTCGTCGCGGCGTGGCCGAGGGCGAGGAGCTTGCCGGTGAGGGTGAAGCGCCGCGCGTCCCCGTCGCGCTGCACGAAGCCGCGCCGGAGCAGCGTCATCAGGATCCGCCAGGCGCTGCTGGCGGGGAGGCGGAGGCTCGCGGAGAGCGCGCCGAGGGCGAGGCCGCGCGGGGCGGCGGCCAGGGCCTCGAGGACGGCCAGGGCGCGGTCGACGTTCGGGACGACCGGCCCGCGGGCGGCGGCCCGGTCCTTCGCGGGCCGGGACCCGTCGGCGCTTCTTGGCATTTTCATTGATGGAAACATTATCCTATAGTGAAATTATACGCGCCGCCGGTGTTTTGTCAAGCCCCCCCCCCCTCTTGCGAATATATCTTGACTAATATGTATATATTCATATAATAAATGTAGACATAAACGTATAGTATACAGGGCGCTTGACAATCGGCTTTTGAGGCTCCCCCCTCTCCAGGCCCCCCCGGGGAACCGGGGGGGCCGACCGGGGCCGGTTTCATGCCGGCCCCGGCTTTCGGGGGGAGGCTGCGATCGAGGGATTCCGCCGCCGGTCTGTAACCTGGGTGTTGCGGCGGCATCACTAGATATGGTAAAAAAGACACGGTTTCCGCCGTGCGCGGAACCCCGCTTTTCGGAGCGACCATGGTCACCACCCGACGGACCCCGCGCCGCTACTTCAACCCCGAGGACGCCGACCGGATGCTCCCCCTCGTCCGCGTCATCGTCCGGGACCTCATGGAGGCGCACCGCGTCCTCTCCGGTCGGATCGATGTCTATGAGAAGGCCGTGCAGGCCAACCGTCTCGGCCAGGCTGGCCCGGGCGGGCCCGACATGGACGCGGTCGGCCGCGAGATCGAGGGCCTCCACGGCCGGTTCCGCACCGTCCTCCGCGAGCTGGACCAGTTGGGCGTCCTTTGCCGAGACCCCGCCCGCGGTCTCGTCGAGTTCCCGTCGCTCCTGAAGACGATCACCTGGGAGCCCGGCGAGGAGCGGGTCCGGGTGGAGTGACCGGAGGCGCCCCTCGAAACACCCGTGCGCGACGCGTTTTTCTGTTGCCGATATGCGTACTTTTTAGTATGGAATGCGCTCCCCGCGGCCGGGGCCTTCCGGCGCGGCGTTTGAAAGGCTTCCCATGCCCGCGCTCTCCGACCGGCAGGTCCTCGAGGCGCTCCGCGCGGTGGTCGACCCCGGGGCCGGCCGCGACGTGGTCTCCCTCGGCCGCGTGCAGGGCCTTTCCGTCTGCGGCGACGCGGTGAAGTTCCGCCTCGAGCTTCCGGCGGGCGACGCCGCGCAGCGCGAGGCGCTCCGCGCGGCGGCCGCGGCGGCCGTGCGGGCGATCCCCGGCGTCCGCGAGGTGGCCGTCGAGGCGGGGCCCCGCGCCGCCGACCGCCCGGGCGAGCGCCCTCCCGACGCCATCCCGGGCATCCGGAGCATCGTGGCCGTCGCCAGCGGCAAGGGCGGGGTCGGCAAGTCCACCGTCAGCGTCAACCTCGCCGTGGCCCTGGCCCGCGCCGGCGCCTCGGTCGGCCTGATGGCCGTCGACGTCTACGGCCCCAGCGTCCCCGGCCTGCTCGGCCTCCCCCGCCAGGCCGACGGCACGTACGAGGTGCCCGTGGCCGACGGCAAGATGGTCCCCCCCGCGCGGCACGGTGTCCGCGTCATCTCCCTCGGCTTCTTCGCGCGCGAGGACGAGCCGGTGATCGTCCGCGGCCCGATCCTCGACCGGGCCGTCCAGCAGTTCATGAGCGACGTCGCGTGGGGGCCGCTGGACTACCTGATCTGCGACCTGCCGCCGGGGACGGGGGACATCCCCCTGTCGCTCGTCCAGCGGGTGCCGCTGACCGGCGTGGTGATCGTCTCCACGCCGCAGGACGTGGCGCTGAAGATCGCCGCCAAGTCGCTCCGGATGTTCGAGCGGCTCCGCGTGGACGTCCTCGGCATCGTCGAGAACAGGAGCGGGTTCGTCTGCCCGCACTGCGGGGGACGGACGGAGATCTTCTCGCGCGGCGGGGCGCGGGCGGCCTGCGGGACGTACGGCGTCCCCTTCCTCGGCGAGATCCCGCTCGACGCCGGGATCCGCGCCTCCGGGGACGCGGGGGAGCCGGTCGTCGCGGCGGCGCCCGACAGCCCCCAGGCGAAGGCCTTCCGCGGGATCGCCGACGCCGTCGCCGACCGCGTC